>JBEGQB010000168.1:0-4510 GCA_041181165.1 Actinomycetota bacterium | reverse complement strand
CCCGGTGATGGCACCCATGCCGATGGACCAACGCAGCGCCGGACGCGACCGCCATCGGTACGCGCAGTACACGACACCGAGGCAGCAAAGAGCCATGAGCCCTTCGGGGAACATCACGCTGTCGACGATCCAGAGGTTCGGGTACACGGCGGCGATTCCGGCCGCCACGAGAGACACGGTGGATCGTCGCCCTTCCGGCGCGACTCGCCACGCGACCAGTCCGGTCATCAGCACGACCGCGGTTCCGATCAGCAACGACACGAACTTGTGGTCGAAGTACGTGGTTCCGCCGAGTCGAGACGAGATCGAAAGGACGACGGGATACAGAGGTCCGTGGAGGGCGCTAGGGATCCATCGCTGGTGAGCGATGAAGTTGAGGGGCTCGGGGAATCCTCCACCCTGGGCGAGGATGTTCGCCGTCGAGTGGTAGAAGAGCGGATCACCGCCGTCGGTGCGAACCGGAGCAACCGTGAGGAGGGTGGCGATCCTGACGAGTAGTGCGCCTGAAGTGATTGCGGCCAAACCGGCGCGGTAGGTCGGCCAGTGCCAGGCTCCCTTGGCGATTCGGTCGACGAACACTCCTGTTGCGACGACGATGGGCACGGACATCGCGATCGCCATCGCCAGTGACCAGATCACCATCGTGGTGATGGGTCCGGTGGTATCGACGACCCGTCCGTCAGAAATCACCGAACCTTCCACGAATTGACGGGCGATGAGATCGAAGCACGACCGACCGAACAGAACGACCAAGGCCGCCAGCCAAGTCGTGCTGGACCGAGTGAGGACTCGGGGCGGGTTGATTCTCGCCGCGAGACGGTCGGGGAGAAGGACGACCAATGCCAGTGCGAGAGCCAACGGAGCGCCGACGTCGAGACCCGGAAGCGGCGGATCGGTGATGGGGTGAAAGACCAACGCAGTGATCGCCATCGACCGCGGCGACAACGTGACGTTCCCATGGGAAGCAACGCCAACGATGAGGGCCGACCACCAAGCGGCGTACGTGATGATGACGCTGGTTCGCCGGTTGAAACGACGTCGAAGGGCGAAGACGGCACCGAGCAGGACGATCAGTCGGAGAACGCCGATGTAGTCGGTCCCGTCGGCGAGGTGATCGGCGAACCACGCGAGATCGACCACGACGAGGATGGGGAGGATCCATCGAACGTCGAGGCGTACGGGAGGAGATTCCACGGTGGCCATTCGTGTTTTTCGGCGTCCGGATCGGACGGTGATCGGTCCTGCGATACTACGACAGGGTCGACGACATGGCCGGTGATGATCGGCCGGCGCTGGTACGGTCGAAACGATGCGCGCGTCGAGCGGCCGCTGGCCCGAGAGATCACGCCAAGTGGTCGGGATCACCGTGGCGATGGTCGTCGTTGCCGTGTTCTGGTGGTGGCCAGGGCTCGTCGGCCGGGGTTCGGACATCGACGTGAGCGTGCATGTGACCGGGACGTTCGGAGTGGGCCAACAATCGATCGAGCGACGCCTCCGTGAGGAAGGCTGGCGGATCGAGTGGAGCCAAACGGCGGTCAGTTGGTGCGACCTCGTCGAATCGATTGGTGGTTCCGACCGACATGCCGGAGCGATCGTGGTGTGGGGTCCTGAACGCGACGACTGTGCCCCGATCGAACAGCTGACCGCCGATGTCATCGGCGCCGCGGGGGATCGACACCTCTACGTCGTGGCGACCTCGAACGACCAGGATTCGATCGGGGTGGCTCTCGGCGCACGGGGGGCGACGGTGATCGACGCCAGTCGTCTTCTCGGTCGCCGGGGTTCGATGCAGGATTGCCTGTGGTGGGAAGACTGTCCGGCCTCCGGACTCGTCGAGACTCGAGGTCCCGATGGGCTCACGGCGGTTGGATTCGAGCGAGTGGCGCGGATGATCGTGGCGGAGGTTCGGTGACGATCCTCGTTAGGTCCTGGGAGAGGCTGCGGGCGACGGCCATCCGTCATCCTGTGCTGGCGACCTTCGTGCTCGCCTTGATCGTCATGAGTCCGGCCATCGTGGCCGTGGGGTCGAATCTCGTCGGCACGTGGTACCCGACCGGCGATGTATCTCACACCGAACTGCTGTTGCGCGGCATTCCGCGACACCCACCACTGGTCGGTGTGGCCGCTCGGGTTGGCAACGACATCAATGATCAGGGATATACGCCGGGACCCTCCATGGCCTACCTCATGTTTCCTGTGTACCTCCTCCTTGGTCGATCGAGCACGGGGATGCTGGTATCGAATCTCGTTCTTCACTTCTCGGCGGTGTGGGCATCGATCTTCTTCGTTCGCCGGTGGGCGGGCTGGGGGGCTGGTTTCGTGTTGTCACTCGGCATCGCGATCATGGCCCGGTCTCTCGCGCCGCGCTTCTTCCTCGAACCGTGGAACGTTTGGATTCCCGTCTTCGCATTCATGTTCTTCATGGTGCTCGCGTGGGGGGTCTCGATCGGTCACTCGAGGGCTCTGCCTCTCATGTGCGTGGTCGGAACTCATTGTCTGCAGACGCACATCAGCTATGTGCCGCTGGTCGGCGCGGTCGTGGTCGTTTCATTGGTGACGGTCTTTCTCGGAGATCAGGTTCGACGCCGACCGATGATCACCAGATCAGTCGTCCTCATGGCATTCATGTGGTTGCCTCCCATCGTCGAGCAATTACGACCCGGCTCCGGGAACCTCCGACGCCTATGGGAGCACTTCACCGACCCTCCGAGCGACACGGTCGGTTGGACGGCTTCGGCCAAGGCGATGAGCGGTGAATTCAATCTTCTCGGCCCGTGGGTGAGTGGTCCGGGCCATGCCCCGTACGACGCGCCGAATGTGCTCGGTGTGATGCTCTTCGTCGTTCTCGTGGGGATGGGTGTGTGGGCGGGAAGTCGCGACCGGTCGATACGACGCTCCCAGACCGTGTTGGCCGGCACGACGTTGGTGGGTTTCATTGCCACGGGTCGTATCTTCGGCAACTTCTACGACTACCTGATCCGTTGGATGTGGGTCCTCGCAGCGCTTTGGGCCGTCGTGTCGGTGGTGGCACTCTGCGCTCGGTCGAGTTCGCTACGCCGTGCATTCACGATCGTTGGAACCGTGGCATTGGTCGGATGTGCGGTCTGGGGATCGGCATCCTCGGTGGGTGCCCATCCGCCGTATGCCAATGATTCCCGGCTCGTCGGCGGGCTGGCTCCCGAGTTGATGGATGCGTTACCTGACAACGGAACTCGACGGCTGCTCCGCTGGCACGACCCAGCGGCTCTGGGCGGGACCGCTTTTGGTCTGGTTCTCGAAATGGAAAAGCGAGGAGTCGAACTGGGTGTCGATCCGTGGGGAGGCGCAGCCGCCCGTCCGTATCGAGTGCTCACGGAGGATCACGCGGACTCGGTCCTGTGGCTGATCGTCGGACCCGAGAACATCGCGAAGTTTTCGGGTCGTCCGGATGCGATTCCCATCGCTTCGTTCGACCCGCGTTCGCCGGCCGAACGGGAAGAATCGGATCGTCTGCGGGTCGAGATCGAGCGCGCCATGAACGAGGTCGGGCACCCCGAATGGATCACCCTCCTCGATTCGCAGTACGGCCACATGCAGATCCTCCTCTTCACACCGATCTCCGATGAACTCTTCGAGATGGTGGCCCGATACAGCGAGATCCGACTTCCGGGCGCCGTGTTCGCCGTGCCGATTGGAGCGCCTCTCTTCCCATGAGCACCTCCGAACTCTCATCGATGGCGGCCGAACTTCTGCAGAACGGGGTTCGGCGCGTGCATGTTCTCGCTTGGCGCGATCTCGACGATCCCGATGCCGGTGGTTCGGAGGTGCATGCCGACGAATTCATGCGGCGGTGGGCACGGGAAGGTCTGGAGATCACCCACCGAACATCGGCTGCTGTCGATCGTCCGGACGTGAGCGAGCGTCACGGCTATCGAGTCATTCGTCGTGGCGGACGCATGAGCGTGTTCCCGCGCGTCGTGGTGGGGGAGATGTTGCGGAGCATGGGGCCTTACGACGCAGTGGTCGAGATCTGGAACGGAGTGCCGTGGTTCTCGCCGGTGTGGTGCCATAAACCTCGCGTCCTCGTCTTGCACCACATTCATGGGCCGATGTGGAACCAGATGTTCCCGAAGCCGGTGGCCGCGCTCGGACGAGCGTTGGAGAGTCGCTTGGCTCCACCCTTCTATCGAACGACACCTACGGTGACGACTTCCGACGACACGCGCACCGAGCTCATCGAACTCGGCTGGAGGCCCGACCGGGTGGTCACTGGTCCGGTTGGTGTGGACGATTTCTTCCGTCCCGATCCGGCGGTGGGAAAGACGCTTCATCCGTCGGTTCTCGCCGTTGGCCGACATGCGCCGGTGAAGAGGTTCCCATTGCTCCTCGAACAGGTCCGCGAGGTCCGCCGACAGGTTCCTGACGCAACCCTCACACTGGTCGGCGATGGCCCGGAGCGCTCCAACCTCGAAAAGTGGGTCATCGACAACGACGCGTCGTCATGGGTCGAGTTCGCGGGGAGGGTGACGCG
>JBEGQB010000167.1:0-4513 GCA_041181165.1 Actinomycetota bacterium | reverse complement strand
GGTCGGCAGATAGATGTCGCTCGTCAGACCGCGCACGAATCCGGCCACATCCGGGATGAGAGGAATGTCGTGCTGGCGCTCGAACCATCCGAGGATGTCCGGGCTTCGCCAACTGCCGATACGTCCACCGCTCAGGAACGGCATGTCGAACTCGCCGTATCCACCCTTGCCGGTCGGCGACTGGCTCTCGCCGCCACCTTTTTGTCCCTTGAAGAAGATGATCGACAGGTACTCGGTCGCTCCGGCGGCCAAGGTGTTGATGGCGATACCCGACACCACATGATCGACGTTGAAGCGCACCGTCGCCAGGGCATGCAACAAGCCCACCAATGAACCAGCGACGAGCGCCATGGCGATGCCGGCCCACGATCCCCACTTCCAGGCGCCGTAGCCGCCGCACCACGTACCGACGATCATCATTCCTTCGATACCGATGTTCACGATGCCGGCGCGCTCGGCCCACAATCCGGCCATACCGGCCAGAAGGATCGGTGTGGCGACTCGCAACGTCGACGAAATCGTGCCCGAACTCGTGAGGTCGTCGGCATTGGTGATGATGCGCACGATCGACAGCACGAGCATTCCGCCCAACCACACGAACATCGTCCGACGCGCCGGTGACAGGCTCTTCCATGAGATCCGCTTGTCGGTGGCGACCACGGTGGTCATGACGCCACCTTCTCGAGCTCGGCGGCGGCCTTGCGTTGGATGCGACGGTCGTCCCACCGCTTGACCGCCTCGTTGATGATCACGACGGCGAGCACGATGATGCCCGACATGATCGTGGCGATCTCCTTGGGGATGTCCTCCAGCTGCAACTTGCCCGATGCCTCGCCGAGGAAGCCGAACAGGATCGCCGAGAAGAAGATGCCGAGCGGATGGTTGCGGCCGAGCAAGGCCACTGCGATGCCGTTGAAACCTTGTTGCTCGGCGAGGTTGTTCTGATACGCGTGGACGTCACCGAGGAGTGCGCGCATGCCGACCAGACCAGCCAATGCACCCGACAGAAGCATCGAGATGAGGATCATGCGCTTGGGATGCACGCCCGTCACTCGGGCGGCCCCCGGATTGCCGCCCGACGCGCGCAACCGGAAACCAAATCGCGTCTTCCACACCAGCACCCAGAACAAGATGAGCACGGCGACGGCGACGATCAGCATGCCGTTCAAACGCCGATCGACGAGATCGGGGAACCAGGCCGACTTCGGCAGCTCCTTCGTCTTGACGAGCAGGCTCTCGGTTGGGCTCTCCACGCGGAAGAAGTCATCGAAGGCCCACGCCACGAGGCTGAGGGCGATGAAGTTCAGCATGATCGTGGAGATCACTTCGTTCACGCCACGCTTGACCTTGAGCCAACCGGCGATACCCGACCAGGCGGCACCGGCCGCCATGGCGACCACGAGACACAGTGCGACGTGCAGCGGCGCCGGCAGGTCGACCGCCGCACCGATCACCGCGGTGGCGAGGAGGGCCACGCGCATCTGACCCTCGACACCGATGTTGAAGAGGTTCATCTTGAAACCGATGGCCACGGCCGCCGCCGAGATCATGAGTGGTGTCGCGCGATTGAGCGAACCTTGAATCACCTTCGTGTCGCCCGCCGCGCCGAAGAGGGTGGAGAAGGCCTTCACCGGATCCTTGCCGGTGACGAGGAGGATAACGGCCGAGATCAGCAAGGCGACGAACACCGCGATCACGGAACTTGCGGCGGTGACGGCCGCCCGTTGGAGTTGTTGCTTGTTCATCGGGCGGCCTCTTGCACTTCACCGGTCATGTACGAACCGAGGAGTTCGGGTGTGGCGCGGCCGGGGTCGAGCTCGGCGGTGATCCGGCCGTCGAACATCACAAGGATGCGATCGGAGAGCCCGATGAGTTCCTCGAGATCGGCCGAGATGAGCAAAACGCCGAGTCCGGCGTCGCGCGCCGACCGCAGTTCGTCCCAGATGGCGGCCTGGGCACCGACATCGACTCCACGCGTCGGATGCGCGGCCAAAAGGATCTTGGGTTCGGTGCTCATCTCGCGCCCGACGACGAGTTTTTGCTGATTTCCACCCGACAACGCGAAGGCCGGGACTTGTTCACTCGGCGTACGAACCCCGAATCGCTCGATGATGCGACGGCTCTCGGCTTCGGCGTGGCGCCGACTGACGAACGGACCCGACGACAGGCCCGGCTCGTCTTCGCGCCCGAGCATGGTGTTCTCCCACAACGGTGCGTCGAGCAAGAGTCCTTCACGGTGCCGGTCGAACGGGATGTACGAAAGCCCCGAGGTGATGCGCTGACGGGTCTCGGCGTGGGTCATGTCGACATCGACGACTCGGATCGATCCCGATACCAGCGAATGCAGGCCAAGGATCGCTTCGCACAGTTCGAACTGGCCGTTGCCCTCCACACCGGCGATACCGACGACTTCGCCGTCGTGCACCGTGAAGGTGATGTCTTCGAGCGCAAGTTTTGCTCCGGGAGACGCGCCGGCCACCGCGAGGTTCTGCACCTCGAGGACCGCGTGGGTTCCGACCTTCGACGTACGTCCGGCGGGGTACGGAAGATCGCTGCCCACCATGAGTTCGGCGAGGCTGCGGCGGTCGACGGCGCCCGGCGTGGTGTGGGCCACCGTCGTGCCCTGGCGAATCACCGTGATCTCGTCGCAGTATTTCAGCACTTCGTCGAGCTTGTGCGAGATGAAGATCACGGTGCGCCCCTCGGAAACCAAGCGCTTGAGTGTCGTGAAGAGTTCTTCCACTTCCTGCGGGACGAGCACCGCGGTCGGTTCGTCGAGGATGAGGATCTGTGCCCCTCGGTAGAGAACCTTCAGGATCTCGACCCGTTGACGCTGACCGACGCCGAGGCTCGACACCGGAGCATCGAGATCGAAATCGACACCCAGCGACCCCATCAGACCACGGATCTCCCGGCGGGCGTCGTCGAGTCGGAGTCGACCGCGACCACCGACCGGTTCGTTGCCGAGGATCACGTTCTCGAGAACGCTCAGGTTGTCGGCGAGTTTGAAGTGCTGGTGCACCATGCCGATGCCGACCGCGATCGCATCGGTGGGGGAGCGGAACGACACGACCTCACCGCCGACGCGGATGGTTCCTTCGTCGGGCTGATGCATGCCGTAAAGCGTCTTCATCAACGTGGACTTGCCGGCACCGTTCTCGCCGACGATGGCGTGAATCGTGCTGCGGCGCACGCGCAGGCCGACATTCTGGTTGGCGATCACGCCGGGGAAGGTCTTGGTGATACCCGATAGTTCGACGGCGAGTGCGCCGGCCTCGGTTGTGGTGCTCATCGGTCCCCTCCGCCTCGACCGTTATAGCAGAGAGCCCGGGTCCGAGGACCCGGGCTCTCTCGACGTTCGAGCGAACGTCAGTGACTGATCGAGGATCAGGGAGCGGTCGGAACTTCGATCTCCCCGGCCACGATCTTGGCCTTGATGTCGTCGAGCTGCGACGCGATGTCGTCGACGTATCCACCCGAGGTGGCGTAGCCGACACCGTCGTTGCTGAGATCGAAGACCTGGATTCCACCAGCGGTGTCACCCTCACAAGCGGCCTTCATCGTCTCGAACACGGCGACATCGACGCGCTTGAGCATCGAGGTGAGAATGTGCGCCTTGGCGTCCTCGCTACCAGCAGTGAGGTACTGGTCGCTGTCGACACCGATGGCCCACTTGCCCGCCTCGACGGCGGCCTCGATGGTGCCGGCACCCGAACCACCAGCGGCGGTGTAGATGATGTCGGCGCCTTCGGCGTACCAGCCGGCGGCGATTTCCTTGGCACCAGCGACGTTGCCCCAAGCGGAGTTGTCACCTGCGGGTCCGAGGTACTTCACGTTCACCGTGATGTCGGGGTTGATGTACTTCGCACCAGCGGTGTAACCAGCCTCGAACTTCTTGATGAGGTCGATCTCCTGGCCACCGATGAATCCGATGACACCCGACTCGCTCTTCAGAGCAGCGGCGGCACCGACGAGGAACGAACCCTGCTCTTCGGCGAACACGAGGCTGCGCACGTTCGGAGCTTCGACGACCGAGTCGACGATGCCGAAGGTGACCTCGGGGTTGGCGGCGGCAACTTCGCCCATCGGATCAGTGAACATGAAGCCCACACCGACGATCACGCCAGCGCCGTCACCGGCGAGCAGTTCGAGGTTGGCCTTACGGTCTTCGTCGACCGTGGCTTCGAGTTCCTTGACTTCGATGCCGAGTTCCGACATGGCGCGCTCGCCACCGGCGGCTGCCGAGTCGTTGAAGGTGCCGTCGCCGCGACCACCGGTGTCGAAGGCGATGCCGCCGACGAGATCACAGGTGCCCTCAGCGGGTGCTTCCGAAGCCATCGGGGCTTCACTGCTCGACGAACCTCCGTCGTCGCCACCACAGGCGGCGGCGAGCAGTCCGAGAGCAGCCAGCGGCGCGAGCAGCAGGCGTGTTTTCTTCTGCATGTTGTGTGTTTCCTCCCCTAGAACGCCACGACGGAGGTGTCGGGCGATTTGGTTGGATGAAACCTTACAC
>JBEGQB010000166.1:0-4566 GCA_041181165.1 Actinomycetota bacterium | reverse complement strand
ACGTCCTCGTCACCGGTCGGAAAATTGACGACCGTTGCGATCCTGATGCCCTCTTCTCCGAGTTCGTCGTGTGCGGTCGAGACGAAACGCGGCCATACGCACACCGCGGCAACACGACCGAACGGAGTACAGGCCCGCTGGCACAGACGTCGTACGTCGTGCTCGGTGCAGCCATCCGACAGGTCGGTGAGATCGAGCAAACCGAGCGCACGCCGAGCCACGGCGCCGACATCGGTCACGAGACGAAACCGCGAAGGTTGTCGGGTCCAAAGGATGTCGGAAGAAGTTCGGCCATCGTGAACACCGCACGAACCCCGTCGGGTCCGCATGCGTAGATCGGAGTGTCCGCGGCGGCGAATTCTCGAACTCGTTGACGACAACCGCCGCAACAGGTTCCCACTTCTTCGCTGTCGCAGATGGTGACGAGAACCGAAATACGAAGGTCTCCCGCGGCCACCATGGCGGCAATCGCACCAGCCTCGGCGCAACTTCCGACCGGATAGGCCGCGTTCTCGACGTTGCAACCGACGTGGATTCGACCCTCTGGAGTGAGGATCGCGGCACCGACCGGAAAATGCGAATACGGCGCGTAGGCCTTCGATTGCACCTCTTTGGCGGCCGCGAAAAGCTCTGGCACCCGATGTTCACGAGGAAATCCGTCGAATCCTTCCATGAGACCACGCTACGCCAACCGTCGTCGGACCCCATGTGGGAGACTGAACTCATGTTCCGTCGAAGTCTCCTCAGCATCTGGAGTTGGACGGCTCTCGTCGTCATCGTCATCGTCTGGCTGCCACTCGTCTTCATCACGTGGCTGGTGACCTTGCCGTTCGATCGCGGTCGTTACGCCGCTGGCTACCTGTTTCGCAAACTGACCGTCGCTCATCAGGTGCTCACGCCGATGTGGAACTTCCGCACGAGCGGAACGTTGCCGTCCGATAAACGACGTCCGTACGTCGTGGTCGCGAATCACGAGAGTTTCGTCGACATTCTTCTCATCAGCCACCTCCCCATCGAGATGAAGTGGCTCTCAAAGGAGACCTTCTTCAAGTTCCCGGCCATCGGCTGGATGATGCGCATGGCTGGCGACATCCGTCTGGTTCGTGGTGATCGCGCGAGTGGAGCGGCAGCGATGAAGGCATGCCACGACCGTTTGAAGAAGAGAGTGTCGGTCATGATCTTCCCCGAAGGCACTCGCTCGGCCGACGGAACACTCGGTTCGTTCAAGGACGGTGCGTTCCGACTGGCCATCGAGGCTCGCGCACCGATTCTTCCCCTCGCCCTTCACGGCACGCGCACTGCGTTGCGCAAGCACGACTGGCGACTCGGAGATGCGCACGCCGAGGTCCGCGTTCTCGAGCCGATCTCCACCGAAGGCATGACCGAAGCCGACATCCCGGTTCTTCGCGAACGAGTTCGTTCGGTGATCGCCGCCGAACTCGAATCGATGAAAGCGGCCTAGCGGCCGCTGTGTCCGAATCCGCCGCCGCGGTCGTCACCACCGAGTTCGTCGACTTCCTTCCACACGACCTCGACCACTGACTGCACGACCAATTGGGCGATGCGGTCCCCGCGGGTGATCGTGTATTCGTTCGAGGGATCGGTGTTGAGAACGATCACCTTGATCTCACCTCGGTACGCACAGTCGATCAGCCCCGGACTGTTCACCACCGTGACGCCGTGCTTCAACGCCAGGCCACTTCGCGGAAGAACGAAGGCTGCATAACCACGAGGCAGTGCGAGAGCGATGCCGGTCGGTACGAGGACGCGCCCTCCACCCGCAGGCACTTTCGCGTCCTCGCGCGCCACGAGATCGATACCGGCGTCGCCGGCATGCGCGTACGACGGCAGAGGCAGTTCGGGGTCGAGCCGGACGACTGGTATTTCGAGCTGCACCCACTCGCCTGTGTTGCTCGACTCGGCCATACCAAGACGATAGACAAAGGCGCGGCGTCCGATCCTTGTCCGGAAGATCCCACATCGATGGCGTATGGTCTCAGACGTGCTGGTGTGGATGGATCTCGAGATGACCGGTCTCGATCACGAGAAGGAGGTGATCGTCGAGATCGCCACCATCGTCACCGACGACGAACTCAACATCGTTGCCGAAGGCCCGGACTTGGTGGTTCAGGCTCCGGCCGATGTGCTCGCTGCCATGGACCCCTTCGTCGTCGACATGCATACGAAGTCGGGCCTTCTCGAGGCGATCCGAAACTCGACCATCTCCCTCGAGGAAGCCGGTCGACAGACGCTCGAGTTCATCAAGCAACACGTCCCCGAAGCGCGGACGGTTCCCTTGTGCGGGAACTCCATCGGCACCGATCGTCGATTCCTCGCCAAGTACCTACCCGACATCGAGAACCACCTGCACTATCGCTCGGTCGATGTGTCGACGATCAAAGAACTCGTGAAGCGCTGGTATCCGGGAGCCGACGGTTCGCGTCCGCACAAAGGCGGCATGCACCGAGCCCTCGACGACGTTCGTCAGAGCATCGAAGAACTTCGCTTCTACCGGCAGCGAGTATTCGTCCCGAGCTCGACCCCACAAGTACCCTGATCACGTGTCGTCGTCGTCAGATCACAAGAGCGGCTCCGACGCGCCTCGTCCCCTGAAGGAAGAGCAACGGTCGGCTACCGAACAGATCGATGAGCTCGCACCGGGTGTTCTGCGCACGCAGTTGCCGATCGATATCCCCGGACTCGGGCACGTGAACATGTACGTCCTCGAGGACGAACGTGGTGTGGCCGTCGTCGATCCCGGCCTGCCGAACAAATCGAGTTATGCGCAGATCGCCAAGCACCTCCGGACAATCGGAGTACCGATCTCCCGTGTGCACACGGTGATCGTCACCCATAGTCACCCTGATCACTTCGGTGGCGCGCACTGGATCCAGAGCCAGTCCGGAGCCGACATCGTGACGCACGAAAGTTTCCGAGTGATCTGGGATCCGACCGAACCCCCCGATGTCGATGTCGAGACGGCGGCCGATCTCCCACCGGCTCGCAAGCCGTGGGAACCGACGCCGTGGGGTGGACCCGGCATGCAGATCCCCTGGAAGCGCAAGGCGCGCTACAAGTTGATGTCGCGCCTGCCCAAACTCATGCGCCTTCCGCGGCCAACGGTTCGTCTGGCCGATGCCGAGCGCTATTCGTTCGCCCGACGAGAGTGGGTGGCGGTTCACACACCTGGTCACACCGCCGATCACCTCTGTCTCTTCGATCCCGAAACGGGTCTCATGCTCTGCGGTGACCACGTTCTACCGACGATCACTCCGCACATCAGCGGTCTCATCCGTGCTCGCGATCCGCTGAACCTCTTCTTCGAGTCCCTCGACAAGGTTGCGGCCTTTGGCAACGAAGTGAAACTCGCCCTTCCCGCACACGGGAATCCCTTCACCGATCTCGCCGGCCGCGCCATGGAGATCAAGGAGCACCATTACGGACGACTCCAACGGCTCCGCGATGCGGCCGATGATCTCGGCCGACCGGCCACGGTCATGGAGATGTCGCAGTATCTGTTCTCGCCCCGCGCGCAGGGTGGAATGGCCGACAGCGAGACCTTCGCCCACCTCGAACACCTCCGACATGCCGGAGAATTTACCCGGACGGAAACAGACGGTGAATACCTGTACGTTCCCGTCGATTGAGTGACACAATCGACGGCATGGTCGACGTCGACGAACTGAACGTCCTGTTCATCACCCTCGACCAATTCCGCGGAGACTCGCTGTCCGCCGCCGGTCACCCTCTCGTTCGAACTCCGAATCTCGACGAACTGGCAAGGCAAGGAACACGCTTCGCTCGGCACTACACGCAGTCGACTCCGTGTGCTCCGGGTCGCGCCGGTCTCTACACCGGCATGTATCAGATGAATCACCGAGTGGTCGCCAACGGCACCCCACTCGACCGACGCTTCGACAACATCGCCCTACTCGCCCGCCGCGCCGGTCGACGACCGGTTCTCTTCGGCTACACCGACCAGTCGATCGATCCGAGGGTCACCAGCGGACCCGATGATCCCCGCCTCCTCACGTACGAAGGTCTGCTCCCCGGAATGGATTGGGAACTCGATCTGAGTGGACCCCATCAACCATGGGTGGATCATCTCGCCCGTCTCGGTCACGACGTGTCGGGTGGTCATCTTCGTCTTCTCGACACCGAATGCGATCGGCCAGCCGAGCACGGGCTCTCGGCCTTCACAACGGATCACATCATCGAGTTCCTCGAGAAACAGAACCCGAGTGCCCCTTGGTTCGTGCACGCGAGTTACCTCCGTCCACACCCGCCTTATTCGGCCCCGGGTCACTTCAGCACCATGTACGACCCGGCCGAGGTCGGATCACCGATCGCCCCCGCCGACGAGCGTCATCCGTTCCACGACGTCCTCATGGCCATCGACTGGGTCAAACGACCGGCAACCGATGACGAAATGCGCAATCTGCGCGCGCAGTACTACGGGATGATCAGCGCCGTCGACCATGAGGTCGGACGACTCGTCGCCGCTCTGAAAGAAGTCGGCCAATGGGACCGAACCGTCGTGGTGATCACAGCTGATCACGGCGAGCA
>JBEGQB010000165.1:0-4611 GCA_041181165.1 Actinomycetota bacterium | reverse complement strand
TCCCGATCGCGAAGATCGCTGCCAAGCTCGCCGTCGGTTACACGCTGGACGAGATCCCCAACGACATCACCAAGATGACCCCGGCGAGTTTCGAGCCGACCATCGACTACGTCGTGACGAAGGTTCCACGGTGGGCTTTCGAGAAGTTGCCGGGAACGAGCGGGGTCCTCGGCACCCAGATGCAGAGCGTGGGCGAAGTGATGGCCATCGGCCGCACCTTCCCCGAGAGCCTGCAGAAGGCCCTGCGTTCACTCGAGCAAGGTCGAGCGGGACTGAACTGCGATCCAGCGGAGAACCAGTACGCCGCGCTGACCGACCACGACCTCCTGGCGGCCATCGCCGTTCCGACTCCGGACCGGATCTTCCAGATCGGTGAGCTCCTTCGTCGGGGAGTGTCGGTGGAGGCGATTCATGCCGCCTGTCGGGTCGATCATTGGTTCCTCGATCAGATGCTCATCATCGTCGAGGAGCGCCACGCCCTCTCCGACGAATCTCCGAGCACGATGTCTGCGCGCGCGTGGAAGCGCGTGAAGCGACTCGGTTTCAGCGACACCCAACTCGCACACCTGTGGGGAGTGGGGGAGAGCGACGTTCGCCGAGCACGCGAATCGGCGGGCGTGCGACCAACCTTCAAGACGGTGGACACCTGCTCGGCTGAGTTCGCGGCCCAGACCCCGTACCACTATTCCTCATACGAGGACGAGAACGAAGTCCGACCCTCCGATCGTCAGCGGGTGATCATCCTGGGCTCGGGTCCCAATCGCATCGGTCAGGGAATCGAATTCGACTATTGCTGCGTCCACGCGTCGTTCGCCCTTCGGGAGGCCGGATTCGAGACGGTGATGGTCAACTGCAATCCGGAAACGGTGTCGACCGACTACGACACATCCGACCGGCTCTACTTCGAGCCGCTGACCAAAGAAGACGTCATGAACGTCATCGAAGCCGAAACCGCGGCGGCCGGAGGTCGTTCACCGCGTGTGATCGTGTCGCTCGGCGGTCAGACCCCGCTGAAGCTGTCGGGCCAACTTCCCGTCGAACTGATCGCGGGCACCTCGCCGACTTCCATCGATCTCGCCGAGGACCGTGAGAAGTGGAACGAACTCTGTCATCGGCTCAACATTCCCCAGCCCCCCGGAGGAACAGCGGTGACTCTCGCCGACGCGGAGCGAATTGTCGCCGATGTCGGATTCCCGGTCCTCGTGCGTCCGAGTTACGTCCTCGGTGGGCGCGCCATGCAGATCGTCCACGACCGCGATCACCTCGCGCGCGCGATGGCGGAACTGTCGGGCTTCGGCAGTCTGGGCAAGGAAGGTGGTTTGTCGGCCGAACGACCGGTGCTCGTCGATCGGTTCCTCGAGGACGCCACCGAGGTCGATGTCGATGCGATTCGCGATCACACCGGTGAGGTGTTGATCGGTGGGGTGATGGAGCATGTCGAAGAGGCTGGAGTTCACTCGGGTGACTCGGCCTGTGCGATTCCTCCACAGAACCTTCCTTCTTGGGTCGTCGAAGTGATCGAGGCGTACACCAAAGCCATCGCCGATGCGCTCGAAGTTCGAGGTCTCATCAACGTTCAGTACGCAGTGGCGGGGACGAACGTGTACGTCATCGAGGCCAATCCCCGGGCCAGCCGAACGGTTCCGTTCGTGGCCAAGGCGACCGGTGTTCCGCTGGCCAAGGTCGCGACCCGCGTGATGCTTGGTGCCACCCTGGCCGAATTGCGCGCCGAAGGTCTGCTCGGCGAATCGGTTCTGAAGCGGTCGACGACCAAAGTGGCGGTCAAAGAGGCGGTTCTTCCTTTCAATCGCTTCCCCGAAGTCGACACGGCGCTCGGCCCCGAAATGCGCTCCACCGGCGAGGTCATGGGCATCGACGACACCTTCGGTCGGGCGTTCTTCAAAGCGGAATTGGCGGCTGGCACCGTGTTGCCGACCTCCGGAACCGTGTTTCTCTCCCTGGCCGATGGCGACAAGCCGGCGGGAATCGTCGTTGCGCAGCGTCTGCGTGCGCTCGGTTTCGGGATCGCGGCCACCACCGGTACGGCGCGCTACCTGACACGGTTCGGTATCGAAGTCGATCACGAAGTGGGCAAGGTGAGCGAAGGATCGGCGGTCAACGCCGTCGATCTCATCGCCAGCGGTGACATCGCATTCGTCATCAACACCCCGCAGGGTCGGGGTGGGCGCACGGATGGCGAGGCGATTCGTAAGGCCGCCAACGTGCATCGCGTGAGTTCGGTGACCACTGTGGAGGCAGCACTGGCGGCTGTGCAGGGAATGGCCGAGCAGAGCAATCGTCCGATCGAAGTGCGCAGTCTTCAGGAGCACCATGGCCGCTGACCTCGACACGCGGGTCATGGTTGGTTCGGTGACGTTGAACCATCCTGTGATGACGGCGTCGGGCACATCGGGGCACGGGGCAGAACTCGCGTCGTTCTTCGACCTGTCGTCGATCGGTGCGGTGGTCGTCAAGTCTCTGTCGGTGATGCCGTGGTCGGGCAATCCAGCACCGCGACTTCACCCGATCGAGGGAGGCATGATCAACGCCGTCGGGCTGCAGGGCCCGGGAGTCGCACGTTGGTTCGACGAAGCGCTCCCTTCTCTCGTTGCTACCGAAGCCGACGTGGTCGTGAGCATCTGGGGGCGGACCGCCGACGAGTTCGGCGCGGCGGCGCGAGCGGTCGCCGATGGTCTTGCGTCGTGTGACGGAGCAAATCGCATCGTCGCGGTCGAGGTGAATCTGTCGTGCCCGAACCTCGAGGGCCGTCGGGGGATCTTCGCTCACGACGCCGAACTCTCGGCGGCCGTCATCTCCGCCTGCGGTGTGAGCGGGCGTCCGCTCTGGGCCAAGTTGAGTCCGAACACGGATCGTCTCGTGGAGGTGGCCGGAGCGGTTCGAGAGGCCGGAGCCGAGGCCGTCACCCTCATCAACACCGTGGTCGGGATGATCCTCGACCCCGACTCGGGTCGACCCGTTCTTGGCAATGGGGGTGGCGGTGTGTCGGGCCGGATCATTCATCCGATGGCCATCCGGGCGGTGCACGACGTCCATCAAGCTCATCCCGATCTACCCATCGTCGGGGTGGGAGGAGTGGTGGATGCCGTGAGTGCGGCCGACCTCTTGCGGGCCGGGGCCCGAGCAATTCAGGTCGGAACGGCGACCTTTGCCGATCCTCGGGCCCCCGAACGGGTGGCCCGGTCCCTCGATCGGTGGGCCAGGGCGCGGGGTGTCGATCGGCTGGCCGACCTGTCGGGCTGATCGGTATCCACCAACCCCTTCCCAGCAGGGGAGTAGGGTTCGCGCATGGCAACACCTCCGCAACTCACACCGGAACAGCGTGCGGCAGCGCTCGCCAAGGCAGCCGAGGCCCGCGCCGCCCGCGCGGAGATCAAGGTGAAGCTGAAGCAGGGCACCCTGACCGTGGCTGACGCCCTCAACTCATCCGATCCCAATGTCGGCAAGTTGAAGGTCGTCTCGCTGCTCGAGAGCCTTCCCGGTCTCGGGAAGGTCAAGGCGCGCAAGATCATGGAGGAAGTCGGCATCGCCGACAACCGCAAGATCCAGGGTCTCGGCGCTCAGCAGAAAAAGGCCCTGCTCGAACACTTGGCCAAGTGAGTGAGCGGGTCACCCCCGCTCCTCTCGCCGGTGCAGCACCGCTGATCATCGTCGTGTCCGGCCCCGGTGGCGTGGGCAAGGGCACGATCGTCGACGAACTGGTACGACGCGACCCCTCTTTGTTGCTCAGTCGTTCGTGGACGACCCGCAGTCAGCGTCCCGGCGAACGAGACGACGCCTACGCGTTCGTCACTCGGAGCGCCTTCGAAGAACACATCGACCGAGGTGGATTCCTCGAATGGACCGAGTTCCTCGGCAACTACTACGGCACCCCCGTACCCGATCCCGATTCGGCGAGGGATCTCGTTCTCGAAATCGAAGTGGATGGTGCACAGCAGGTGAAAGCTCGGCACCCCGAAGCCTTGTTGATTTTCGTGTTGCCGCCCTCCCGCGACGAACAGCGGCGCCGCCTCATTGGACGAGGGGACCCGGACGACAAGGTCCAGCAACGCCTCCGAAAAGCCGAAGAAGAGGAGCCGGTCGGAAGGGCCATGGCCGACCACGTCGTGGTGAACGACCGTTTGGATGCCACGGTCGACGAGATGCTCCGGCTGATCGTCGCCCGCCGGAAAGCGGTTGGCCGGGGCTAGCCTTTGCCCCCTATGCCGACCGCTGACGACTCCATGACGAACCCGCCCCTCGAGGTTCTGCTCTCCAAGGTCGACTCCAAATTCGAACTGGTGACCCTCGCTGCCCGCCGCTCGCGTCAGCTGCAGGATTATTACCTCGGTGCCGTGAACCAAAAGACGATCCCTCCGCAGGTCCCGTCGCTGCGCAAGTTGCTCAGCCTCAGCTTCGAGGAGATCGCGGCCGACAAGATCGTGCGTATCTCAGGTGATGAAGTCCGTGAGCGCGAGGCTGCCGAAGCCGCTGCGCTCGCCGATGCACAGATCCTGGAGGATTCATTGGGCGGCGTCACCGACGCCGACGACGGCGACGCCTGACACCGTGTCTCCCGTCGCTGGGAAGACCATCGTTCTCGGAGTGTGCGGC
>JBEGQB010000164.1:0-4620 GCA_041181165.1 Actinomycetota bacterium | reverse complement strand
CGCGACTCGTTGCATCGGGACGATGCGACGCAATCGTGAGTGGTGGCGCCGAGTCCGCTGCGACTCCGGTGTCCTTGGCCGGCTTCGGAAACATGACCGCCCTATCGACGACGGGCGCGAGTCGGCCTTTCGACGCCGAACGAGACGGTTTCGTCATGGGCGAGGGCGCGGCCATTTTCATCCTCGAGGAATGGAATCATGCGGTTGGTCGCGGCGCTCGGATCCTCGGCGAGATCCTCGGTGCGGCCAGCAACGCTGACGCTCATCACATCACCGCACCCTCGCCGGGAGGACGCGGCGCGATCTCATGTATGCGGATGGCCATCGACGACGCTGGGCTCACCCCTGACGACATCGTCTACGTGAATGCCCATGGCACCTCCACACCACTGAACGATGCCGCCGAAGCTGCGGCGGTCTCGGCCGTGTTCGGCTCCGGGCGGCCAGCAGTGACCAGCATCAAAGGTGTGACCGGCCACGCACTCGGTGCCGCCGGAGCACTCGAGGCTGCTTCGGTTCTGCTTTCGTTCGAACATTCGCTGATTCCGCCGACGGCCGGGACGACGCGAATCGACCCCGACATGGATATCGACCTGGTGATCGGTGCGGCGAGAGCATGGACCCCCGGCCCAACCATCTCGAACAACTTCGGATTCGGCGGCCACAACGGATCGGTGGTTCTGGCGCCGGCTGGCTGAGACGACGCGTCAGGCGTCCACGAGTACGAACATCAAGTCGCACTCGCAGGCCACCTCGCCATCGAGCAGCGCTCGCCCGTGTCCTTTGCCGGCCCGACTCGACATCCGCCCGAGCTCGACTTCGAGTCGCAAGGTGTCCCCGGGTCCGACTTGGCGCCGGAACCGCGCTCCGTCGAGGCCCCCGAAGAGCGGTAGTCGCCCACCATGCGAGGCGGAGGCCAACACGGCAATGGCTCCCATCTGCGCGATCGCTTCGCACATCAACACGCCGGGCAAGGTTGGTCGACCCGGGAAATGACCCGGGAAGAACCACTCCTCGCCGGTCAATCGCCAGACACCCTTGGCCGAGACTCCTGGGACGAGCTCGAGAACTTCATCGACGAACAGAAATGGTGGACGATGCGGGAGCAGATCGATCGGACGTGGAAATTCGCTCATTTGCCGATGGCCTTCAGCAGATTGGCCGGTGTGTCCTTGGGAGAGATCTTGTACCAGACCTCTTGCAACTTTCCTTTGGCATCGATCAGAAATGCCGAGCGCTCAACGCCCATGTACTTTCGCCCGTACATCGACTTCTCCTTCCATACTCCGTATCGCTCGGCAACCACATGCTCGGTGTCGGCGAGCAACGGGAACGGAAGGTCGTACTTGTCGGCAAATTTCTTCTGGCGGGTCACCGAATCAGGACTGATCCCCACGATCGCCACATTGCCGATCTTCTTGGCGATGTCGCGAAGTCCACATGACTGTTGTGTGCAACCGGGAGTGTCAGCTTTCGGATAGAAGTACACGAGGACCGGACGTCCGGTGAATGACGCCAGTCCAACCTTGTCGCCGTTCTGATCGAGCAGCGAGATCGACGGGGCTTTCGAGCCAACAGTCAGCATGTGGTCACCGTAGTTCCGCCGGCTTGGAGCCACCCTGACACCGGGCGTCGGCGAATGACCACTCAGAGTGCTTTTTCTGCCTCAATTGGTACTTCTGGCCCATTGGATGACCACGGAGAGCGATGTTTGTCTGCCTCTATGTGCCTGTTTCGGCACCGCATCGTGGAGGAGATCACCGTGAACGGACGCCCGATCCGCCGTCCTTGCTGAGGGGTCAGACCTGACCTGAAGGCCGTGCTCGTCGCTCGAGCGGCTGGCTGCCCCACTTTCCCCGCCCTCTCGCGTGAGCGTGGTAGTGGTCGGGAATGTTGCGCATGTTGTCGTCGATGTAGATCTCGTCGACGAAGTTCTCCTGCACCACTCGCCGAAGCATGTCGTGCAGATACGTCTTCACGTCGGCCGAAGGGTTCGGGTCGTGCATCTTCCAGACGACCATGGGCACCGAGCAGACCTCACACTCGGCGATCCAGCAAGTGTCGTCCTCGTGGAACCACTCGGTCATTCGAGCAGCCTCGCAGAGATCACAGTGTGCCATCAGCCGGCGTCGAGTGCCCGACGAACGATCGACACGTACTCACCGACCGAGTCGGGCCCTTCCTCCAACAGGCGACGTACGACCGAGGCTCCTTGGACGACACCGTCGGCGACTCGACACGCCTCCACCGCCTGTTCGGCGTTCGAAACCCCGACTCCCACGACGACCGGAACATCGGTGACGGCTTTCAGACGTCTGGCCAAAGCCGTTGCGGTACCCGCCAACGCCGATCGCTCTCCGGTAACTCCGAGTAGGCCGACCGAGTAGACGAAACCACGGGCACGAGCGCAGATTCTCGGCAGTCGATCGTCCGGGGCCGTCGGTGCCGCCAACATCACCGTGGCGAGGCCCAATTCGTCGGCGGCTTCGCACCACGGCCCGGACTCCTCGAGTGGGAGATCGGGGATGATCGCCCCACTCACTCCGGCTTCTTTCAATTGTGAAGCGAAACGCTCATGTCCTGGATGGTGAACAGAGTTGTAATAACACATCACCACGAGCGGAACCCCGACATCGAGATGACGCACGCTCTGCAGGATCGTGACCGGAGTCGCTCCGCGGTCGAGAGCTCGTTGACTCGCCTCCTGGATCACCGGACCATCCATCACCGGATCCGAAAAAGGAATTCCGATCTCGATGGCGTCGGCACCGGATGCTGCCGCGGCCCGAACGGCGTCCTCCCAGCCCGACAGACCTCCGGTCACATAGGGCACGAGGATCTTTCGACCGTTGGCCCGCACGGCCCGCAGATGGTCTTCGAGATGGGTCACGAACCGAGGATCTCCATCATCTGGCCGACGTCCTTGTCGCCACGGCCCGACAGATTCATGAGGATGGTCTGACCGGCGAGAGACGGTGCGGCACGCACGATCCAAGCCAGGGCGTGAGCGCATTCCAAGGCCGGGATGATCCCTTCGGTGCGCGCCAGCAACTGGAACGCTGCGATCACCTCGGCATCGTTCACCGACGGGTACTCCGCCCGACCGATCGAAGCGAGATACGAGTGCTCCGGGCCCACTCCGGGATAGTCGAGTCCGGCCGAAACCGAATGCGCCTCGAGAACTTGTCCGTACTCGTCCTGCATCAAGTAGCTGCGCATTCCATGGACGACGCCCGGCTGCCCTCGCCCGACCGCCGCTCCCCCGGCCGGTTCGACTCCGACCAACCGAGCGTTGGTATCGACGAATCCGGAGAAGATTCCGATCGCGTTCGATCCGCCACCCACGCACGCAACGACGACATCGGGGTCGTTGCCGAAACGCTCACGCATCTGTTCACGAGCTTCGTCACCGATGACTCGGTGGAATTCGCGAACCATCCATGGGTACGGATGCGGACCCATGACCGAACCGAGGCAATAGTGCGTCGACTCAACGGTGGCAACCCAGTCGCGCATGGCTTCGTTGACTGCGTCCTTCAAGGTACGGCTACCACTGTGCACGGCTTCCACTTCGGCCCCGAGCAACTTCATGCGAAAGACATTGAGCGCTTGACGCTCAACGTCGACAGCGCCCATGTACACCTTGCATTCGAGGCCGAGAAGTGCTGCCGCGGTGGCTGATGCAACGCCATGTTGACCAGCGCCGGTTTCGGCCACGATGCGCTTCTTGCCCATGCGCTTGGCAAGCAACGTCTGTCCGAGAACATTGTTGATCTTGTGCGAGCCGGTGTGGTTGAGGTCCTCGCGTTTGAGGACCAGCCGAATTCCGAGCTGCTCCCCGAGTTGACGACATTCGGTCAGGATCGAGGGTCGGCCGGCGTATTCACGCAACACCGCATCGAGCTCACCCCGAAAGATCGGATCGCCCCAGGCCTCGCGAAAAGCGGCTTCCAACTCTTGGCATGCCGGGACGAGAGTTTCGGGAACGAACCTTCCTCCGAACTCTCCGAAACGTCCGGCATCCGAAGGATCCGACATGATCGATTGGCGAGACGACATCTCCCCATGCTCTCACCCTCGATCGGAATCCCTGCAGTCGATTGACCCGATCCTTCGTGAAACCGGTTACTCGTCGAGCCAGTCGTAGATCTCGTCCCCCGCACCATCGAAACTCGCCGGAGCCGCGGCACGGGCATTGACGATGAACCGACGTACCTTGATCGGGTCCTTTCGGCCCACAGTGGCCTCGACTCCGGAGGACACGTCGACCCCCCACGGACGAACGGTTTCGACGGCGGCGGCCACATTGTCCGGGGTGAGACCTCCAGCGAGGATCAATCGCACGCCACCGGGAATCGAATCCGCCAGATGCCAATCGAAGATCCTCCCCGACCCCGGTTCGGGCGCATCGACCAGAATCAGATCGGTACCGAACTGGTTGGCACGAGCCGCCTCCGGTGAGCCCGCCACGACCGACTTGATGATCCAGCGAATGTTCTCGCTCAGTTGTTCGACGTGCCGACTGGTCTCATGGCCGTGTAGTTGAACGGCCTTCACCCCCGATCGAGCCGCGATGTCGAATACACGGTCGGGCAGGTCGTCTCGGAACACCCCCACGGT
>JBEGQB010000163.1:0-4634 GCA_041181165.1 Actinomycetota bacterium | reverse complement strand
AACGGTCAACGCGAGCTCGCCGAGGTGATCTCGGGGATGAGATCCTCCACCGCCGGGCGAATCACCGTTCAGGACGACGAAGTCAAATCCGGTAAGGCCCGCTCGGCCATCGCGCGGGGCATCGCGCACGTTCCGGAGGACCGTCTGCACACCGGACTGGCCGCGAGCCATTCCGTCGAAGACAACCTCGCGCTCAAGAACTACCGCACCGCGCAGATCTCGAAGTTCCGACTGCTGAAGCGCCGCGCCATCCGCGACCAAGCATCCGCATTGGTCGAGCGCTACGACGTGAAGACTCCGAACACGACGACACCGGTGCGGTTGTTGTCGGGTGGCAACGTGCAAAAGGTTCTCCTGGCCCGCGAGTTCTCGGCCTTGCCCAAGGTCTTGATCGCCGCCAGCCCGACCCGCGGTCTGGACGTCGGGGCCATCGAAGCGGTGCGTGAACGGCTCGTCGCGGCGGCCAACGAAGGTGTCGGTGTGCTCCTCATCAGCGAGGACCTCGACGAAATCATGTCGTTGGCCGATCGAATCCTGGTGATGTACGAAGGTCGCATCGTCGACGACGTGCCCGCCGATGGCGCCGACCGCGAGCGCATCGGTCTCACCATGGGTGGCAGCAACGCGAAGGAGGTTGCCAAGTGAAATCTCCGATACGCCTGGAACGTCGTCTGGAACAGCCCAAATGGTTGAACTGGGCGGTTCCCTTCATTTCACTGGTGGCTGCGTTGGTCCTGGGTGCCATCGTCCTGTGGCTCACTGGCAAGAACCCGTTCGACGTGTACCAACGCATCTTCGAACGTGGCTTCGCCGGCAAGCAGGCGTTCTCCGGTGCACTCGAGATGGCCACTCCACTCGCCTTCACCGGACTGTGTGCGGCAGTTGCGTTCCGTATGGGACTGATCAACATCGGTGGTGAAGGTCAGTTCTACGTGGGTGCGATCGGTGCCGCGTGGGTGGGAATCGCAGTCAGCGGAACCCCTACCGGCATCACCATCGCGTTGATGTGCCTGGCCGGAATGGTGTTCGGTTCGATCTACGCGGCGATCGTGGGTGTTCTGCGAGCCAAGTTCAACACGAACGAAATCATCACCTCGCTCATGATGAACTACCTCGCCGGCATCTTGCTGAACTACCTGATCTTCAACTCCAAGTCGTATTGGCGTGATCCGGACTCGCCTCAGTTCCCCAAGAGCAAGAACATCGCCGACCGTGCCGATTGGAACACGTACAAGATCTTCGGCATCGAGATGCCGATTGCATTCCTCATCGCAACGCTCGCTGGAGTCGCCATCTGGTTCCTGTACAAGCGCACGCGTTTCGGGTTCGAGGTGAGTGTGATCGCCGACTCGCCCAAGGCGGCGCGCTACGCAGGTATCCGTACTTCGTCGACGATCGTGATCGTTCTCGCGCTGTCGGGCGCTCTCGCCGGGCTCGGAGGCGCCGCCGATGTCGGGAACTTCCGAGGTCTGTTGGACGCCAAGGGAATACAGATGGCCGGCTACGGATACACAGGCATCGTCGTGGCGGCTCTCGCTCGACGCAACCCGATCACCACGATCTTCGTCGCCATCTTCATCGGAGGTCTCACCAAGGCGGGCTACTCGTTGCAGGGTCCCGACTTCCCCAGTGGTTTGGTCGGCACTCTGCAGGGACTCATCCTGTTCACTGCAGTGGCCGGTGAAATTCTCATCAAGTACCGACTCCGAGCGAACGTCAGCCGAGCCGGGGCGGTGGCGGCATGAACTCGAACATCTTCATCATCATCATCTCGTCGGCAATCTTCTACGGGACACCGCTTTTCTACGCCGCTCTGGGCGGCATCCTGACCGAGCGCAGTGGTGTGTTGAACCTCGGCGTCGAGGGAACGATGCTCATCGGTGGAGTATCCGGAGCCTGGGCGTGCCTGCACATCGGTGGAAGCGCGTGGTTCACCGTGACCATGTCGATCCTCGTCGGGGCACTCGCCGGCGGATTGGTCTCCACGTTGCTGGCCTTCCTCTGCATCACGTTGAAGACGAACCAGACCGTTGCGGGATTGGCGATCACCATCTTCGCCGGAACGGTTGGTCTGAGTAGTTACTTCGCCAACATCTGGAAAGTGGCCAAGACACCCGTGCCGCGTCCGATCCGCAACATGGACGTGCTCGGTCTGGCCGACACCCCCGTGGTCGGACCGATCCTGTTCCGCCAGACCTCGCTCACCTACGTTTCGTGGTTGCTGGCGATTCTCGCCACTGTGTATCTCTTCCGTACGCGCATCGGCCTGCAGCTGCGAGCAGTCGGCGAGTCGCCCCAGACCGCCGACGCCATGGGCATCAGTGTGATTCGCTACCGGTACATCCACACGATTCTGGGCGGCGCGTTGGCCGGCATCGGTGGCGTCTTCTACAGCCTGGCGATCGTCCCCACGTGGGTCGACGGTATGACGAAAGGTGCAGGCTGGATCGCCATTGCTCTCGTGATCTTCGGATTCTGGCGTCCGAGTCTCACGTTGTTCGGTGCCTACTTGTTCGGAGCTCTTCAATCGTTGAGCAGCACACTGAAGGCCCGCGGGGTCGACATCAGTGGTGACATCCTCGACGCCTTGCCTTTCATCATGACCATCGTCGTGTTGGTTCTGGTTTCCAGCCGCTTCGCGCATCGTCGTCTCGGCGCACCGGCGGCTCTGGGAATTCCATACGAGCGCGAAGAGCGATGACGTCACTCACCAACGTCTCGTCGCCATTGCGTCGGACGTGGCACCCGGTCGGAAGGGTCGACTCGTTCGGCGAGACCCCGACCCGCATCGAACTCATCGGTGAGGCTTATGTGGTCGTGCGCTTGGGAGAAACGTTGAGGGCATTTCTCGATGTGTGCCCGCACCGCAACGCGCGCCTCAGCGACGGGATGATCGCGAACGGATGCTTGCGGTGTCCGTATCACGGTTGGGAGTTCGACGTCGATGGTGCCTGCGCACACGTACCGGCGCTCGGACCACAGGCCACCTTGCCACCGGCCAAACTCACCGCTCCGTTCACACAGGAACGCTACGAGTTGCTGTGGATCGCACCCGAAGAGCCGGTCACCGACGTTCTCCACATCCCCGAATGGGACGACCATTCACTCACCAAGGTGTGGATGCCACCGGTCGACATCGACGCGGCAGCGGCCCAGGCGATCGACAACTTTCTCGACTTCAGCCACTTTCCTTATGTGCACGCCGGAACCTTCGGTACCGACAAGGACCGTCTGGTCAAGGAGTACTCCACCGAGCGCACCGAGGATGGTTGGGGGTTCGTTGTCGAGTATCCGCACGTGATCGAGAACCATGAGGACCCCTTGGTTGCCACCGGTGAACATCCCCTCGTGCAGGACCGCTTGATGCGATACGACTACCGCGTGCCGTTCACGGCCAATTTGCGCCTCGAGATTCCGACGACCGGAATGGTGAACGCAATCGTGATGTGGTGCCAGCCCATGACTCTCGAGCGAACGCGGGTTCATATCGTGATGATCCGCAACGACGTTCGTACGGAAGCCGACCACCAAGCGGCCATCGACTACGAGATGAAGATCTTCACCGAGGACTTGAAGGTCATCGAACGACTCCGAGACAAGACTCTGCCGATCGAGCGTGGTCAGGTGCACGTGCGCTCCGACCGGCACACCGTGGAGTTCCGCCGAATCCTCCAGCGCTTGCTGGCAATCGACTGACGGGTTCAGACGCGCACGTACTCGAGTTCGCACTCCTCACCGGAGGCGTCGAACAACAAGCGGCGCATACGGCTTTCCTTGTAGGTGTATCGATGGGTCTCCACACCACGGGGAGTACTGACCGTCATCACGAAATCTTCTCCGGTGAGGATCGAGGTCATGTCGACGGGACCGAGGGGTGACTGCTCCTTCAGCGTGGTCTCACCGTCGGTCACGAAATCGCGCTCCGTGTGATCCTTGCGCCAGCTCCACTTTCGTTTGACATCGGTGGCCACCGTGACGACCCCGTCGTTCAATCGAAGACTCAACGTGGTGAGATTGAAGAGTTCGTTGATGTGCGCGTCGATCTGGGCCGGCTCCATTCGACGGGCCGCGAGCCATTCGCGATAACCCGTGTGGGCCACCAAACGCCACGAACCGCGCCATAGATACATCGGCTGACCCGGCACGATTCTCGGCGGTCGGGCCCGCCGCCGTCCGAAGAATGCGCGTTGGGCGTCTTCTCCTGCGTCCTCGGCGATTCGCTCGACACTGCGCACCTTCGGAAGCCGGACCGCGCCGGACAACTTCGCTCCTCCCGGCAATTTCGGGGCCTTGGGGAGCTTGGGAGCCTTGGGCATCTTGGGTGCCTTGGGCATCTTGGGCAGAGTCGGTCCGGCCATGACGAGACAGTAGCCAAGGCTCAGCGACGAGAACGACGGCCTGGGTGCGAACGCCAGAACGCCAAACGATCCAACCAGGACATCGCTCCGAGCAGAAGGTACGCGACTCCGAGAATCCAACCGACGTATGAGTACTCCGTGGGTGCCAAAGGCACCAGGGCAAAACACAAAATTGCAAAAACGAAGAAGATGACTGCTCGGCGATCGATCCAGGACTTCACGACAACACCGCCAGGATCCAATACATGGCCGCGGCGACGATGGCCGCTCCCGGAA
>JBEGQB010000162.1:0-4676 GCA_041181165.1 Actinomycetota bacterium | reverse complement strand
GAGGGCGCGCTCATTGACATCGACGGCCCACACGTGAGCGGCTGGTGACCTTCGAGCAAGAGAAAGGGCAATGGGTCCGGCACCGCAGCCGATGTCGAGGAGGTTTCCTTCATCAGCGGGCGGCGGAGCGTCGGCGAGAAGGATCTTGGTGCCCGGATCGAGGCGCCCGTGCGAAAAGACTCCGGTGTCGGTTTCGTATTCGAAGGCGTCGCCAGGAACGACGACCTCGACCGTGCGACGATCCGATCGAACGGTTGGTTCGTTGTCGAAGTAGTGCGACATGGTGCAAGTAACCTCACGTCATGGCTTATCAGATCCGGACCTTCGGAGACCCGGTGCTCACCTCGCGTGCAGCGAACGTCAACGACATCGATGGCAAGGTCGCCCGGATCGTGGACGAGATGTTCGACACCTTGTACTCGAGTGATTCGGGCATCGGACTGGCTGCTCCTCAGGTTGGAATTCAACGTCAGATCTTCGTCTGGGACATGGAGGACGAGCCGATGGTCGTCATCAACCCGACGATCGTCGAATCCGATGGAGAATGGGTGTACGACGAGGGTTGTCTATCGATCCCCGGCCTGTTCGTCGAGATGACTCGTCCGAAGACGGTTCTCATGCGTGGCCTCGACCTGGATGGCAACGAGATCGAGATCGAAGCCGATGAACTCGAAGCCCGATTGTTCCAGCACGAACTCGACCACCTGAACGGGGTGTTGATGTTCGACCGCATGCAACCCGAACAGCGCAAGGAAGCTCTTGCTGAATACGCGCGACTGGTCGAACAGGCATCGGGAATCGCTGCCCCACGTCGATTGCGGGCCGATTGACGTGACCTTGGCTGCGCTACCCGCGGGTCCGGTCCGACGTATCGCTTTCCTCGGAACTCCCGCCATGGCGGTCGATGTTCTTCGTGCTCTCTCGAACTCCGGGTTCGAGGTGGCCCACGTGATCACTCGGGCCGACAAGCGACGGGGACGGGGCTCGGAGACGTCGCCGAGCCCGGTGAAACAGGAAGCGCTCGAACTCGGCTTGACGGTCTCGCATTCCGTGGACGATCTGTTGACCATCGAGCCACCGATCGAACTCGGTGTCGTCGTTGCTTTCGGTGCGTTGATCAAGCCGCATGTGCTGGCTCGCATCCCGATGGTGAACCTCCACTTTTCGCTCCTCCCGCGCTGGCGTGGTGCCGCTCCCGTCGAACGTGCGCTGTTGGCGGGCGATGCCGAAACGGGTGTGTGTCTCATGCAGATCGAGGAAGGCCTCGACACTGGTGGGGTGATGGCGTGTGCCCGTCGTTCGATTTCCTCCGACACGACTCTCGACGAACTTCGCCGCGATCTCGTCGCCGACGGAATCGAACTTCTCATCAGCGGGCTTTCAGACGGACTGTTGCCGGTCGTTCCGCAATCGGGTGAGCCGACCTACGCCGCCAAGATCTCGAGCGACGATCTGCGTATCGGATGGGAGGCTCCCGTCGAATTCGCCACCGCGCAGGTGCGCGTCGGCGGAGCGTGGACCCTCATCGACGGTCGTCGCCTCAAGATCCATCGGGCAGTGGTGAGCGACGTTCATCTGCCGATCGGTCAATGTGCAGTCGACGGTCAGCGGGTGCTGGTGGGCTGTTCTCGGGGTTCGCTCGAACTCCTTTCCGTCCAGCCCGAAGGCAAGTCGGTCATGTCAGCCCGCGACTGGGCCAATGGCAGCCGACCACATGGTCGCGTGTTCGACAAATGACTTCGGCGCGCCAACTAGCGCTCGATGCTCTCGCTCGAATCGAGGACGAGGGCGCTTATGCCAACCTCGTGTTGGGCCCCATGTTGTCGGCGTCTTCGTTGACTCCGGAGGATCGTCGATTCGCCACTGACCTCGTGTACGGCACGACCCGCATGCGGCGAGCGTGCGACGCTCTCGTGGATCGATTCGTTTCATCCGAGCCCGATTCGGCCACCCGCCGCATTCTGCGACTCGGGTCGTACCAGCTCGGCTTCGGGGGAGTGCCGGCCCATGCTGCCGTTTCGGCCACCGTCGACTTGGCTCCGAAGAACAAGAGAGGCTTCGTCAACGCCGTACTTCGGCGGGTCTCCACGACTCCGATGATCTGGCCCAACGACGCCACGCGTCTCAGTTATCCGGACTGGATCGTCGAACGTCTGCGGCGCGAACTCGGATCCGATGCCGAAGCGATGCTCGAGTGCATGAACACTCCACCGCCGGTGACCCGACGCGCTGACGGATACACGCAGGATCAGGCGAGTCAATGGGTGGTCGAGGCCGTGGGAGCACGGCCGGGTGAAATCGTCGCCGACGTCTGTGCTGGGCCGGGTGGCAAGAGCACGGGCTTGTCGGCGTCCGGGGCCAAGGTCGTGGCCGCCGATCGGAATTTCGTACGGGCCCGCCTCGTGCGTGACAACTCGATCGAACTCGGCCAGTCGATTCCGGTGGTTGTGGCTGATGGGGCGAATCCGGCGTTCGCTGCGGAGTCCTTCGATCGCGTTCTGATCGACGCGCCGTGTTCGGGGCTCGGTGCATTGCGCCGCCGAGCCGACGCGCGTTGGCGAATTCGCGAGTCGGACGTTGGTGACTTGGTGGCGCTGCAAGCTTCGATCATCGCTGGCGCCGCGCCTTTGGTGAAGTCCGGTGGCCTTCTCGTCTACAGCGTCTGCACCGTTCTGGCCGCCGAGTCGATCGACCACGCCACGCCCTTCGGGTTCGAACCGGTGGGCCGAGCGGCAGACGGAATCCCCGAACTCGGTCCGCATTGGCGTGAGTTCGGCCACGGTTATCGAGTCCTTCCGCACGAACACGACACCGATGGCATGGTCGTGATCCGATACCGTCGCCGGTCATGAGCGGAGCCCTCGAAGCAAAGGTGCTCACCGTGAGCGATGGTGTGGTTCACGGGACGCGCGTCGATGCGTCGGGTGCCGCCCTTGCTGAGGCACTCGAACGAGCCGGGTTCAGGGTCGTCGAACGAGCCCTCACTTCCGACGGCGCCGATGAGGTGGAGCGAGCATTGATTTCCCTCTGTGACGGATTCGCCGGTTTGGTGGTCAGTACTGGTGGAACCGGTTTTGCGCCTCGTGATCAAACTCCGGAGGGAACAAAGCGCGTCGTCGAACGCGAGGCGCCGGGACTGGCCGAAGCGATGCGTCTCGTGAGCCCGCTCGGGCGGTTGTCGCGAGGAATCGTCGGCATCCGTGGACGGGCGATCGTCTGCAACACGCCAGGGTCGCCCAAGGGATGTGTGGAACAGCTCGAAGCGATCATCGATGTCCTTCCCCACGCACTTCGCTTGCTCGCCGAAACCCCCACTGACCACTGAGCTCCGAGCGGTAGCGTTCGGAGCGTGCTGCGGCTCGTTCTCCCCAAGGGCTCCCTCGAGAAGGCGACTTTCGATCTCTTCGAGGCGGCCGACCTACCGATTCGACGTTCGTCGAGTGTCGACTACAAGGCGACGATCGACGACCCCCGCATCGCCGAAGTTCGCATTCTTCGCCCGCAGGAGATTCCGCAGTACGTCGCCGAAGGGCTGTTCGACATCGGTATCACGGGTCGCGATTGGGTGGAGGAGACTCAAAGCGCCGTCGAGAGCCTCGGTGAACTCCGCTACTCGAAGGCCACCTCGGATCCAGTCAAGGTCGTCGTCGCGGTAGCCGGCGACAGTTCGGCCAAGAGCGTGGCCGACCTTCCACAGGGTGTTCGAGTGAGCACCGAGTATCCGGGTCTGACGGAACGCTTCTTCGCCAGTCGGGGAATCCGGGCCGACGTCCGGTTGTCGTACGGGGCCTCGGAGGCGAAGATCCCCGACATCGCCGACTGCATCGTCGACATCACCGAAACCGGACGCGCCCTGCGCGCCGCCGGACTCCGGGTCATCGACACGATGCTCGTGAGCTTCACCGAGATGATCGCCAATCCGGTCGCCTTCGCCGATTCGGGCAAGCGACACGCCATGAATCAACTCATGACGCTTCTGCTCGGCACGCTCGATGCGCGTGGCAAGGTACTCGTGAAGTTGAACGTCGGTGGCGATGATTTGCAGCGAGTGCTGGCGGTACTTCCGTCGGCGAAGTCGCCGACCATCAGCGAACTCGCCGGTGGTGGCTACGCAGTGGAATCCGTGGTGGAGAAGCGTTCGATCAACACGCTGATCCCGGCGTTGAAGGATGCCGGTGCCTCCGATCTTCTCGAGATCCCGATCGCCAAGATCGTGGCCTGATGATGCGGGCCGAGGTCGTCGCATTCGATGCCCATGTCGGCCTGGGTCGTGTTCGTATCGATGATGGACGCGACATCATGTTCCACTGTGCCGAGATCGCCGACGGCTCCCGGTCGATCGATGTCGGTGCGATCGTTCGCTGTGAAATCCGTGAGAAGTTCGGACGACCCGAAGCATTCGCGATCACGGCTTCGTGAGTCGGACATCGTCGCGGTTCTCTTGGCGTTGCGCCCAGGAGAAGTCGTGAGCTACGGCGACGTCGCCGACACCGCCGGGCATCCGCGGCAATCACGGCTCGTCGGTCGGATCCTGTCCATGTATTCCGACGAACTCGAACTCCCGTGGTGGCGTGTGGTGAACGCGAGCGGCCGATTGGTGCCGGGTCAGGAGGCCGAACAGACACGGCTTCTGGCCGCTGAAGGTGTGTCGGTGGGTCGCAACGGCCGTGTCAGGC
>JBEGQB010000161.1:0-4709 GCA_041181165.1 Actinomycetota bacterium | reverse complement strand
GTGTCGGCCGAGGTCGCCGAAACCGAAGAAGCCGCGCCGTCGTTCAGCGAGAGTTGGCGCACGGTGCACAAGGTTCATTCGTTGCGTCGCATCTGGTACAGCTTGCCCTTCCTCGCCACCGGGCTCATCGGGTTCGTCACCTTGGCGTCGTTGTTGTACGAGCAGGAGTTCGGACTCGACGAGCGAGCACGCGGTGTGGCAGCGGCCATCGCCGAACCGTTCCAGTTGGTCGGTCTGGTGATCGGCTCGCGCTGGATCGCCAAGCGTTACACCGGCAACGTGGCCGGTCTGACGCGCGTCGGAGCGAACGTGTCGATCGCCGCCGCGGTTCTCGCTGCCGCCTTCGCGCTGGCGCCGAACATCGTCGTGGCGGTGGCGGTGAACTGTGTGATCTCGGGTGCGCTCGCCGTGCTCGCACCGGCGGTGTTCTCCGGTCTGTCATTGGCCATTCCGGCACGGGCCCGCGCCACCGGGTTCTCGGTCGCTTCGCTCTGGGTCATCCCGGGTCTTGGTGTCCTTCCTCTCATCGGTTGGATCTCGGATCAGTTGTCGATCCGCGTCGGGATGCTTGTGATGATCCCGCTCTTCCTGATCGGTGGCTTGATCCAACGTTCGATCGGCAACGTGATCATGGACGACATCGGGCAGGTGTGGCAGTCGGCCGCCGCCCGTTCCGAAGCGCTCTACGAACGCCGACAAGGGCGAGCCAAATTGCTCCTGCTCCGTCAGGTGAAGTCCGGTTACGACAACCGGATGGTTCTGCAGGGCGTCGACATGGACATGGAGGAAGGCGAGATCGTCGCTCTGCTCGGCACGAACGGTGCCGGCAAGAGCACACTCCTGAAGACGATCAGCGGAACCGTGGAAGCCGACCGCGGCGCGGTGATCTTCGATGGCCGCGACATCACACACGCTCCACCGCACGAGATCGCCGCCATGGGCATCGTGCAGATGCCCGGTGGTGCCGGTGTGTTCGGTTCTCTCACGGTGCGCGAGAACCTCGATCTGTCGGGCTGGACCCATCGGCGTGATCGCGACGGTGTGGAGAACGCCAAGGCCGAAGCTCTGGCGATGTTCCCGATTCTGGCCGAACGACTCGATCAGCCGGCGGCGAATCTTTCAGGTGGCCAGCAGCAGATGCTCGCCCTCGCCATGAGTTTCGTGATGCGGCCGCGTGTTCTTCTCATCGACGAACTGTCGCTCGGTTTGGCACCGGTGATCGTCGGCCAAATGCTGCCAATCATCCGCCGCTTGGCCGACGACGGAGTGACCGTCGTGCTCGTCGAGCAGAGCGTGAACGTCGCTCTCACCGTGGCCGAACGCGCGTACTTCCTGGAGCGGGGCGAGATCCGCTTCGCGGGTCCGACGGCCGAGTTGTTGAACCGCCCCGACATCCTTCGTTCCGTCTTCTTGTCGGGGGCATCGGCGGCAGTTGGTGAAACGGCGCCCTCGCACGCCGAACGAGGCGAAGGCATCGCGTTGAGCACGCACGGTGTCGTCACAAGCTTCGGAGGCATCCGCGCGGTGAACGACGTTTCGATCACGGTCGGCGAACGTGAGATCGTCGGTGTGATCGGACCCAACGGTGCCGGCAAGACCACTCTCTTCGACATCATCTCGGGTTTCACGCCGATGACAGCCGGCACGATCGAGATCGCCGGACACGACGTCACGTCGGCATCGCCGAACGCGCGTGCCGCAGCCGGACTCGGACGTTCCTTCCAGGACGCGCGGCTCTTCCCCGAACTCACCGTGCGTGAAACCCTTGCGGTGTCGCTCGAACGTTGGGTCGGCACCAAGAGCGCTCTTGCGGCGGCGATGTATCTGCCGCCGGTGTTCGACTCCGAACAGGCCGTCGCCCAGCGCATCGACGAACTCATCGAGGTCCTCGGACTCGGCGACTACCAGCGCAAGTTCGTGCGCGAACTCTCCACTGGCACTCGACGTATCGTCGACCTCGCGTGCCTGGTGGCGCACCGCCCGACGGTCATCTTGCTGGACGAACCCACCTCGGGACTCGCTCAGCGAGAAGTCGAGGCTCTGGCCCCCGTCGTGCGTCGTCTGCGCGACGACATGGGGGCCGCTCTTCTCATCGTCGAACACGACATACCATTCATCTCATCGGTCGCCGACCGGTTGGTGGCAATGGACCAAGGCGCGGTGGTCACGACCGGACCACCAGCCGAAGTCCTCGCTCACCCGCGGGTCGTCGAGTCATACCTCGGCACGTCGAGTGCCGCAATCGCCCGCTCCGGGCAGGGGGGATAGCCATGCAACCAGCAAGCAGCAGTGGCGGTGGGTCGGGGGGCTCGTCGTCACTCAAGAAATGGGGTCCACTCATCGGCATCGCAGTGGTGGCGATCGTGATCATTGCGGTGATCGCACTCGCCGGTGGTGGTGACTCCGACGACGACTCGGCTGGAACCAACGCACCTGCAGGTTCCGAAGCACCCGCCGAGTCCACTGCACCCGATGGAGAGTGGACGTATCCGCTTTCGTATCCGCAGGCCGAAGAACTCGGTGTGGCCGACACGATCGACTGGGGCGCGCGATGCGACACCTCGGTGGGCCGTATCGCCGTGATCGATTATTTCGCACCGTTCTGCATGGCGCCGTTCACCGGAGACAACGGTGGCGCCACGGCGCAGGGCGTCACGGCCGACGAGATCACGATCGTCCAATACATGGGCCCCGACGGCGATCCGGTGATCAATTACATCACTGATGCCATCAAGGTCGACGACACCAATGCTCAAGAAGAGGAAGTAGTCGCCGACTTCGTCAGGTACTTCGAGACCTATTACGAGTTCTACGGGCGCAAGATCAACATGGTGACCTACACCAGTACGGGCTTGGCCACCGATGAGGTGACGGCACGTGCCGACGCCCAGCGGATAGCCGAGGAGATCAAGCCCTTCGCGGTGATCGGCGGCCCCGCGCTCACCAATGCCTTCGGCGACGAGCTGGCGGCCAACAACATCCTGTGCATCTCGTGTGGCGGTGGGTCGCCCGAGTGGTACGCCGAACGCGACCCGTACGTATGGGGGATCGACGGCAGTGCCGAGCAGAAGCAGCAGCACGTGGTGGAGTTCATCGGCAAGCAGTTGGCCGGCAAGCCGGCCTCCCATGCGGGTGACGAGTTCGTGAACACCACGCGCAAGTTCGGACTTCTCTACATCGAGAGCGGTGCCGAATCGAAGGTGCTCGCCGATCTCATGGTTTCGCGCCTCACCGAGGTCGGCGCGGCTCCGGCCGAAGTGATCCCGTACGTTCTCGATCCGGGTTCGATCCAGCAGACCGCGTCGCAAGTGATCGCCAAGTTGAAGGCGAGCGGCGTCACCTCGGTGATCCTTGCCACCGACCCCGTTGCACCGCGAGATTTCACCCGTGAGGCAACGGCTCAGGAGTACTTCCCCGAGTGGATCGTGGCTGCCGCCACCCTTACCGACACCTCTGCTTTCGGGCGCTCGTACGACCAGGCCCAGTGGGCGCACGCCTTCGGGGTGACGAGTCTGGCCGTGCACGTGAATCCGGAGATCAGCGGTTACTGGGCGCTCTACAAGTGGTTCACCGGTCAGCCACCGGCCGCCGACGATTCGATCGGTGTGTACATGCCGCCGTTCTTCTTGCTGATGTCGGCTCTGCAATCGGCCGGTCCGAATCTGACGCACGACACTCTTGCCACGGCGATTCGAAGTTTCGAAACCATCAAGGCCACCACGCAACCGTGGTTGACGTGGGGTGATCACGGCATCTGGGACAAGCCCGACTACGCCGGCATCGATGACGCCACCGTGTTCTGGTGGGATCCGAATGCTGTTGGACCGGACGAGATTCGTCGGGAAGCCGCCGGCATGTTGATGTACGTCGATGGCGGCAAGCGTTATCTGCCCGGTGAATGGCCGAGTGAGGACAAGCTCTTCGTGGCTGATGGCGCCGTGGCAGTGTACGACACGCCGCCGGCTGACGAAGCACCCCGCGACTTCCCGAGCCCAGCGGGCTGATCAGTCGGGAATCTGCCAGTCGATCGGTGATCGACCGTTCTCGGTGAGCGATGAGTTCGCCGCCGAGAACGGTCGGGATCCGAAGAACCCGTTGTGCGCCGAGAGCGGCGAAGGATGAGCCGATTCGAACACAGCGTGTCGTGACGTATCGATGAGGGCCTTCTTCTTGCGCGACGGGCCTCCCCAGAGCAGGAAGACGACTCTTTCGCTCTTCTCGTTCACCTTCTTGATGACCTCGTCAGTGAACTTCTCCCATCCCTTGCCCTGATGTGATGCCGCCTCGCCGGCACGAACGGTGAGGGTCGTGTTGAGCAACAGCACACCCTGCCGGGCCCAGTGCTCGAGATTTCCGTGTTTCGGAATCGAACAGCCGAGGTCGTCACGTAACTCTTGATACACGTTGCGCAGTGATGGGGGGATGGCCACACCCTTGCGAACCGAGAAGCACAGACCATGCGCTTGTCCGGCACCGTGGTACGGGTCCTGACCGAGGATCACGACCTTCACGTCGCGGTAGGCGGTGAGATGCAAAGCGGCGAAGACCTCATCGGCCGGCGGATACACCGGACCACGCGACCTTTCCGCGGCGACGAACGACTGGAGCTCCAGCCAATACGGCTCGGCGAATTGATCCCGAAGCAACGGGTTCCAGTCGGTGGTGGTCACGGACTCATTGTTGTCCACGCCGAGGTTTCGAGTCCCACC
>JBEGQB010000160.1:0-4743 GCA_041181165.1 Actinomycetota bacterium | reverse complement strand
GGAGGAGGGGGCGGAGACGCCGGCGGAAGTGAGGCCGGGCCCTCTGGTGACGATCTGTGGGCCACCTGCGAAGCATCACCCCGGGCCGAACTCGGAGCCCCCGAAGGAAGCCTGATCTGCGCCGATAGCGGCCTCGAGCCCACCAGCGATCAGTTCGCCTTCGCCAACTGGGGAGGCCCGACCACCTCGGACACCTTCACCCCCGATGTTGCGGTGGCCATCTTTGGGTCGGACGCGGTGTGCATGGATCTCACGAATGGCTGTGTTGTGTATCCGGCCGCCCAGCAATGGATGGATCAGATGAATGCGGCCATCCAAGGTGGACGATGCGAAGGAATGGCCACTCTCAGCCAGCGGCTACTCGATGGCCGAGATCCGGCGTCATCGCTTCAGGGCGGAGCGAACGCCACCATCGATCTCATGAAAGAAGAGCTTCCGGTTGGGGGCTCGATTGCCAAGTGGTGGGCATCGCAAACTTTCTCCGAAGTTCGCAAGCCCACCCAGAAGACACTCGATCTCGATCCGGTGGAGATCGCCGAACGCATCATCAACGCGTTGAACGACGGTGCAGGGCCCACCCTTGGTCTGTATGGCGATGGTGTTGCTCATGCAGTGACTCCGGTTGCGGTCACCACCGATGGTGCGAATTCGATTCTGGTGCATGTATACGACAACAACTTCCCGGGGATGATCACTGCCGTCAAGATCGATCGCGCCACCAAAACCTGGATGTACGACACCGCAGCCACCAATGCCGATGTTGGCTCCAGCGTGTGGTCGGGTGGTCAGGGAACGCTCGATCTCACCCTCATGGCAGATCGCGAGATCAAGCCGGAACCCACATGGGACGAATCCGATTCCACCAAGGGTGTGACGCGAGTCGTGATGACCACTGGTGGTGTGTCGGCCGCAGGTGTGATCGTGACGGCCGGTGAGATCACCCTCGACAGTCGTGATCTCACTCAGCGAGTCGACGGAATCAATGTGTATCCGTTCCGGGGTGCGTACTTCGGAACGGGCGCGATGGTCGAGATCTCATCGAAACTCGGACGTTTCACGGTGCAGCCGGTACTTGGCAACCTGCTCGATCCTGGTGCCACCAAGATTCCATTCACCTTTGGAGTCGACGCTCCCGGCGCGGCCGCGTTCCAGGTGAGTGGCGAAGCGGAATCAGCGGAGGACGAACTCCCCACCGCCACGGTGGAGGCCGACGACACCGGATACAACTTCGAACTCGAAGGTGACGGTGAATTCGAAATCGACGTCGCGCTCGGTGAAGAGGGATACGAGTTCGACGTCGACGGAGAAGTCGGCCTCGAGTTCAACGACGACGAGGAAGAAGACGCTGCACTCACTCTTACTGACGGCGAAGGTGAGGAGTTATGGACCGACGAACTCGACGGCGTGGATGACGATGGCGAGTTCGGTGCCACCGAAGTGAGCTACGACGAAGAGTCGGGAGAAGTCAGCGAAGAGGACGTCGCCTATGAGGCGTACGACCTCGACGAAGAACTGCTCGCATCACTGGAGGACGACTTCCCCACCGCCGAAGAAGTCGCCAACGACGAAGGTGACGACTCTGGCTCCGACTCCACCGATGCCACGAACGACGAAAGTGGCAGCGGGGACGTTTCGGGGGACGACGTCACCGACGACACTTCGTCGGATACCGACTCCACGAACGAGAGCCCGGATGACACTTCAGATTCGTCCGAGGAGGAATCGACGACCACCCAGCCCGAGGAGGAAGTAGTCGAGACCGATCCGCCAGCCGAGACCGATGCGCCGGCGGACACCGATCCTCCGGCCGAGGAATAGAGCGCCCACAGATCGATCGCTTACCTCAGCTCAGGCGGCGGCTGGCGTTCGGCAGCCAAGATCCCCTTGACCCACCTCGGCAAACGGTATAGCAAGTCGTATAGAGCCGTCTGCGGCTCCCAAAGGAAGGGGGGAATTCCATGAAGCGTTGGGCACTTGCGTTAGCTGCCGGTTCGCTACTTCTCGGAGCGTGCAGTTCAGGAAGCGACTCCGGCTCGGAAGGAGACGGCGGCCTCAAGGGGGCAGCAACCACGATCGGTCGCCAGATCGGAGCCAATGTTGGAGTTCCGTCGAATCTCGCTTCGTTCGTGAAGTTCAACCCAGTTCCACCGGTACCAACTGCGAAAAAGACACCGAACATGACCGACCCGACCAAGTCGACGGTGACCTTCCTGGCATTCGGCGACTCCTACGGTTCCGGCGAGGGCAACCCAGCTGTACCCGGAAACTTCAACGGCGATGGAAAATCGACCGGCCCCGGACCGATTTGGGTTCAAGGGCTCTCCACTGGCGCCCAGCCGAATACCGACGAACGCTGCCACCGTTCGTCGGAGTCAGGGTCTGCCAAGGCTTACAAACGCCTGAAAGCCAGCTATCCGACCTACACGATCAACTACGCGTCGTTCGCCTGCTCAGGTGCCGAAACCCAGCACATCATCGACACCTTCTACGAGGGTGCAAAGAACCCGAACAGCAATGCGCCCAAGGACATCAAGCCGCAGATCCAACAGGCGAGCGACTTCGTGGCGTCGATCGGTTTGAAGGATCCCGATGTCGACGTGATCTACGTCTCGATTGGTGGCAACAACGCTGGATTTGCCGAGGTCGTCAAGGATTGCTTCATTATTCCCGGATCCTGCGAGACGTCGGGTTCGACGAGTTCGAAGAACTTGGCTACCAAAGTCCCGAAAGTCGCAGGAGAGATCACTCGGGTGGCAAATGCCCTCAAGTCGAAGTTCATCAACGCACGAATCTTCTTCTCCGGCTACCCAGACCCACTGAGCGTGGCCAAGGGTGGGCCAGGAGACAAGAACAACGATGGCATCTGTTCACAAGATGACGATCAGGGCAGAGTCTCCTTCTCGTCTGACGACATGTGGGACATCGAGACGGCAGAAGCAGTGTTCCTGCGTGATCGATTCCTTCCGGGCCTGAATGGAGCGATCTCTAGCGGCGTGTCAGCTGCAGGTTCAAATGTGAACTTCATCGACTCCCACGTCGCGAACAGAAGTGGGAACAACGGCTTCTGCTCGGCTACGCCGATCATTCGGTTCAATGATGATGCGCTCACGAAGCAAGGACGCGACAACGATCTGTCTTCAATCCTCGATTACTCAAAAGGAGGCTGGCACCCCAATGATTTCGGGTATCAGCGCTACGCGGACGCGATTGTCAACGCGGTGACTTCAAAGTCGCCAAAGTTCTCTCAGGGGGCAGAGGTTGCCAAGTGGACCGCGGCACCACTGGCCGTCGTCGATTCATCGGGTAGTTCACCGACGAGCATCTGGGTCACGTCGTTGACGAGCGGCGGTGTTTTCAATCTTGAATGGAACGACATGTCGAATAACGAAGATTATTTCGAAATGCTCGTGACCAGTGCGGCGACGAATGCTCAAGCACAGACCATCCAGATTCCAGCCGAAACGACGTCATACAAGTTCAGTGGAACTCCGGGCTCGTACACGTTCAGTATTCGTGCCTGCCACAAACACGTTGCCGGCGGTGCTGCTACTTGTTCTGCTTGGTCGAGCACCTTCGTGAACAATGCCAAGCTCACTACCGCACCCGGTGGAGTCACATGTGGAGCCGACTCCAACTTTGGCTCTGGGCCGTTCGGAGGGTGTGCTGCAACGTTCACTGTCCCTGCGGGAACTCCGTTGTCCTCGGTCTCGTACGCATACATCGAGCTCAAAGATGCAGCGGGGGCTGTTCGTGGTGCAGCTCTCGTTCAACCTGGCGGAGGTCGAGTCATAGTCGCACCAGTACAGAGTGACCCGATCGGGGGGACCATCAGCCTGAAAGCCTCGGTACTTCTCTGCTCGCTCGTCGACGGTGGAACTTGTGTTGCCGGCCCGATTTCAGATGTATCCATGACGCGGGTCGCCGACACTGCAGGGAAAGTGTTACTGCCCGTCCGAGTGCCCCAGTCGAACGTGCCGCCGATTCCGATGCCGGTTCTCGACGCAGGAATGCCTCGGCCGTCGTTGGGTTTCCCTGGCTTCGACAACGGCAAGCAGTGCATGGCCAACGCGTGTCGATAACGCACATCTAGCTTCGCCACTCGCACATCTACATCGGGTCTCTTACGAGAGCCGCGGGCTGGTCGGTAGCCTTCCAACCCATGTCGTCCCGCATCGCCGTGATCGGAACGGGTTATGTGGGGCTCACCACTGGTGTGTGCTTGGCTCACCTCGGCCACTACGTGACCTGCGCCGATATCGACGCCGACAAGGTGGCGCGCCTCTCCCGTGGCGAGATGACGATCGTCGAGGCCGGGCTCGAATCTCTCCTCCGAGAAGGCCTCGCCACCGGGCGTTTGCGGTTCGTGGTGGGGGCAGCTGCTGCTGTGCCCACGTGCGAGATCGCCTTCTTGTGCGTTCCCACCCCGCAGGGCGACGACGGCTCGGCCGACCTCTCCTATATAGAGGCCGCTGCAGCCGAAATCGCCAGCACCTTGCCCGCTGGGGCAGTGGTGGTGAACAAGTCGACGGTGCCGGTGGGTTCTACCAAGGTCGTGGAACGTGTGCTCCAACGACCCGATGTACACGTGGTGTCCAACCCCGAGTTCTTGCGTGAGGGCTCAGCGGTCAGCGACTTCCTGAAACCCGATCGCGTGGTGGTGGGGGCGGATGATCGCGCCGCCGCCGAAAGAGTCGCCGCGTTGTACACGTCGCTCGGTGCACCGACGATCATCACCGATCCGGC
>JBEGQB010000159.1:0-4795 GCA_041181165.1 Actinomycetota bacterium | reverse complement strand
CCGAGGAATCGGGGCTGGAGCACGACCACCCGTCTCGACCGTGACCACGTTGAAGTTGCTGTCGACGGCCGAACCGTTCGCGCAATATCGCACTCCGGTCACTGCCTGACCAGCCAGCAGGCCCTCGACATGGCAGAAGCCAACGGCCAATTCGTAGTCGTGGCCGGGTGTGCGCATCGTCGTCGCCACGAGATGACCGTCGAGTTGGATCGACATCGGTTCTTCGACGACCAACTGATCGGGTACACGACGATCGAGATCACCTTGGATCTTGACGACGAGCACGGTGTCGGTGCGCTTGCGGGTCACAACGGCAAGGCTACGGTTCGCTCATGGGCAACGGCGGCAAACGTTCCGACGACTCATGGGACCTCGTACGCCCAACGGGTCAGCCGGCGCCTTCGATGGATCCATCCCTCTTGGCAACACCGAACTGGTCACCACCTCCGCTTCCTGATCTTCCTCCCGACAAAGAGGATGGAAGCACCGACTGGTTGATCGGTCTCGCATCGTTCATCGGAATGGTGATCGTCGGACTCGTCGCGGTTCTGATCTTCCACGATGATCCGAAGCCGACTGTTTCCACGACGCCGGTGGTGAGTTTCACCGGCTCGACCGCTCCCGCAGCCGCGTCCACGTCTCCCGTACCGACCGTTGGATCAAGCGTCGCTGCATCCACGACGACATCGACCACGACTCCGGGAACTGCTCCGTTGCTCGATTCGATCGTCGTCGCCGGGCCCGACGGCATCTGGCTCGAGACCTCGGCTGGGAGATCCAAGATGGTCGAGGGTTCATTCGACGTCGTTCTCGATCTCGGGGATGGAACGTTTCTCGTGCAAGCACGATCCGGACGCAACGCCGAACCTCAGGACACCGTCGTGTTCCGAGTGGAGGCCGGTGGAACGCCAGAGCCAGTGGTGACGCCTTCCGAGCAAGAGCAGGAGTGGCTCACGCTGCACGACGCAGTACTTCGTGACGGTGTGTGGTCGGCTCTTGTTTCGGTGGCCACGGGCGCGGGAATCGACACGGCCACCGAAGATCTCGTTCTGGTGAACCTCACCACCGGAGATCGGGAGTTGATCGAGACCGTCGGCGGCTGGGAGGAGAACACCGGACGGTTCACCTTCGGAGGTGGACACCTGATCAGTGATTTCTACTCGGGTGTCTCGAACGGACCGCTCTTCCTCGTCCTCGGTGATACATCACCGCTGTCGCCAACACCTTTCGGTCTCGCCGACCAGTACGACGACTGCTCGGTTTGTCCGCGGTTGTTCGCCATCAGCCCGAATGGTGATCGACTCGCCTGGATCGAAGCCGACTTGCTCGTCGTGGCCGACGCAACAAGCCACGAACGAGTCATGCAAGTCGCTCTTCCGAAAGACTCCGGGACCTCGGTCGTCTCACTCGAAGTCGGCGAGTCTTCGGTCATTCTCAATCGTTCGACGACCTCGATCGGCCCGTATCAAAGCGCGTTCGTCGTCACCGCCGACGGCATGGTTTCCACGGCGACGACTCCCGGGTTCGCAGTGTTCAGCGCCGGCTGAGCGCCGCGATTGCTCGCGCCGCGTTACCCGGTGCGACCGGGTCCGTGTGCAGGAAGAGAGACGGCTCCGTCAGTTCGAGTTCGATGACCACCGGACCATCGATAGTGGGCAAAAGGTCGATTCGCGCGTACAACGGTGCACCGAACCGTTCGGTGAGCCAGGCCACTGCTGCGTCACCCACCTCACGTTCGGAATCCGACGGCGTTCGGGGTTCGATGCGTTCGCGAGCGAACAAACCTCCGGCAACATCTTTGGGAGAAGCCAACAACGGTCCCTTGGCGAACGCGTGGCTGAACTCGCCGCCCAAATACACCAGGCCGGTCTCGTCGAAGTCTTCGACGTCGGTGAGATACGGCTGCAACATCACCGATCGGCCATCAGCAAGCAACGACGAGATGTGTTCCTCGGCCGAACCGACCGCATGATGGCGTTCGGTGTCGTTGCTGCCCGCACTCACCGCTGGCTTGACCACGACATCTCCCGTTTCGAGAAGTCGCGAAACACTCGATTTCCAGTCGACCTCGTGCGGTTCGATGAAGGTCGTTGGAACGATCGGCAATCCGTGCGCGTGAGCGTCGATCAGGTAGTGCTTGTCGGCGTTCCAACGCAGCATCGCCGGCGGATTCAGGAGTCGAGTCACCGAGCCGACTCGATCGATCCACTCGGTGAACTCATCCAGACGCTTGTAGTAGTCCCAGGTGGAACGCACGACCACCGCCGAGAACGACGACCACTCGATCTCGTCGTCATCCCAGGCGACTTCGCTCCACGGAACTCCGACTTCGTCGAGTGCCCCCTGCAGATGAGGCATGTCTTCGTCGAGACCCCACGCCGCACGAGCGGTCACCAACGCGACAGGACCCCGGGTCGCCCCGGGGTCCTGCGCAGAACTCGAGCCGTTCGTTTGGCTCAGAAGTCTTCCATTCCGCCACCGGGCATGGCCGGCGCGTCCTTCTCGGGCTTGTCGGCAACGACGGCCTCGGTGGTGAGGAACAGCGCGGCGATGGATGCTGCGTTCTGCAGAGCCGAACGGGTCACCTTGGCGGCGTCGATGACTCCGAGCTTCACGAGATCGGTGTACTCACCCGTGGCGGCGTTCAGACCCTCGGCCCCCTTCAGGTTGCGCACCTTCTCGACGACGACTCCGCCTTCGAGACCGGCGTTCTCGGCGATCTGCTTGAGCGGTGCCTCGAGCGACTTGGCGACCATACGGGCACCGGTTGCTTCGTCACCAGAAAGCTTCTCAGCGGCGGCGAGAACCGCAGCCTGCGAACGAAGGAGAGCGACTCCACCGCCGGGCACGACACCTTCTTCGATGGCGGCCTTGGTGGTGCTCACCGCGTCCTCGATGCGGTGCTTCTTCTCCTTGAGTTCGACTTCGGTGGCTGCGCCGACCTTCAGAACGGCCACACCACCCGACAACTTCGCCAGACGCTCCTGGAGCTTCTCACGGTCGTAGTCGGAGTCGGTGTTGTCGATCTCGGCCTTGATCTGGTTGATGCGGCCCTTGATGTCGTCGTCGTCACCGGCACCTTCGACGAGAGTGGTCTCGTCCTTGGTGATGATGATCTTCTTCGCGCGGCCGAGCAGATCGAGGGTGGCGTTCTCGAGCTTGAGACCGACTTCCTCGCTGATGACCTGACCACCGGTGAGGATGGCCATGTCCTGCAACATCGCCTTGCGGCGCTCACCGAAACCGGGGGCCTTGACGGCCACCGACTTGAAGGTGCCACGGATCTTGTTGACCACGAGAGTGGCGAGAGCCTCTCCTTCGACGTCCTCGGCGATGATCACGAGCGGACGGCCGCCCTGCATGACCTTCTCGAGTACGGGGAGCATGTCGCGCACGGACGAGATCTTCGACGACACGAGAAGGATGTAGGGGTCGTCCAGGACGGCCTCCATGCGCTCCGGATCGGTCACGAAGTAGGGCGAGATGTAGCCCTTGTCGAAACGCATTCCTTCGACGAGATCCATCTCCATTCCGAAGGTCTGGCTCTCCTCGACGGTGATGACGCCGTCCTTGCCGACCTTGTCGATGGCATCGGAGATCATCGAGCCGATCTCGCTGTCGGCCGCCGAAATCGACGCGACCTGAGCGATCTGCTCCTTGTTGTCGACTTCCTTGGCGAGCTCCTTGATGGACGCGATCGCTGCGGCCACTGCGGCCTCGATGCCCTTCTTCAGGCTCATCGGGTTGGCGCCAGCGGCGACGTTGCGCAGACCTTCGCGCACCATGCTCCAAGCGAGCACCGTGGCCGTGGTGGTGCCGTCACCGGCGACGTCGTCGGTCTTCTTGGCGACTTCCTTCACCAGTTCGGCGCCGATCTTCTCGTATGGATCTTCGAGGTCGATCTCCTTCGCGATCGACACACCGTCATTGGTGATCGTGGGGGCGCCCCACTTCTTTTCGAGCACGACGTTGCGGCCCTTGGGTCCAAGGGTGACGCGGACGGCGTCGGCCAGCTTGTTCATTCCGGCCTCGAGGCCACGGCGGGCCTGCTCATCGAACGCAATCATCTTCGGCATCGGTTTTCCCTTTCGTCGGGTGAACTAGAACCTCGTTCGCACTCGGGTGGAACGAGTGCTAGCACTCTACGGGGGTGAGTGCTAATACGACAACCGACCCCCTCGGGCTCTACTCTCCTGCCTGTATGCAGGTACTGGTCGTGGGCGGAGGCGTCTCCGGGCTCTCCACCGCCCTCAAACTCAGCCGCCGGGGGCACCGGGTCACCGTGGTGGAACGGGACGACACCCCCATGCCCCAGAGTGCCGACGAGGCCTTCGACTGGGATCGCCGCGGCGCCCCTCAGGTCCGCCACAGCCACGCCTTCCTCGCCCGATTGGTTGGCTTGTTGAAGCAGCACGAACCCGATGTGATCCAGGCCCTCTACGAGGCGGGGGCCGCCGAGTTGCCCTTTGGCGCCGACCTGCCCCCGACCATGGTGGGCTTCGAGCGAGAGGATGCCGACGACGAACTCACGATGCTCACCTGTCGCCGAACGACATTCGAGTGGGTGTTGCGTCGCGTGGTTCTCGACGAAGGTCGGGTGGAGTTCCGGACCGGTGTGGGTGTGAATGGCCTGCTCACCACGGAGCACGAGAGCGGCATCCCGCGCGTGAACGGAATCCGGCTGGAGAACGGTTCGTCACTGACCGGCGATCTCGTCGTCGTGGCAACTGGTCGACGTTCGGCTCTGCCGGAATGGCTCGACGAACTCGGTGTCGGGCCGGTGAAGGAATTCGTG
>JBEGQB010000158.1:0-4815 GCA_041181165.1 Actinomycetota bacterium | reverse complement strand
TGACGCCCCATGGCGACATGGGCGAGAACGGTCGTCCGTATTCGAGGATGAAGCGAACTTCGTCCTCGCTGAATCGATAGAAGACGGTGTTCAGAGCCGGAGCCTTCCAGGTGACCGCTTTGACTTCACCTGTCTTGCTGTCGGTCACTGTGTATGCCGCGGCACCACCAGTGGCCTTCATGCCGCCGTGGCAACCAGCGCAGTTGAATCCGCCGTTCGCAGTGACATCGAACAATTGCGAGCCCCAACTGGCGAAACGATTCTGGTAGCCCTCCTCGGCGCCGGCCTGTCGACTCGGTTCGAAGAGCCAATACACCGGCAGACCGATCGTGATCGTTGCCAAGAGGATGACACCGAGGAACTGCACGCGCTCGAGTCGCTTGCCCTCGAGTTCTTCGTCCTCGTAGTAGGGCTTGCGGTTGGCGGCGAGTTCGATCTCCGAACCGATCTCGGCCCGCCCGGCCGACCAGTTGAAGACTGCGTAGACGAGCCAACCGAGAACGGCGGCAATGGTGATGAGGATGGCGATGGTCGTGGTGGCGAGCGCGATCATGATCAGTGGTGTCCTCCCCCGCCGCTGATGCAGTGCGGCCCTTCGGCTTCCTGACCGGTCGTGTTGGTGCCGATGGCCGGGCCGTTGAACACCTTGCCGGTGTCGACGATCACGCTGCCGTTGCTCACCGAGATACCGAAGCGGTCCATACCACGCGGCGCCGGACCGGCCTTCTTCTCACCGACTCGGTTGTACTGCGAACCGTGACACGGGCACTCGAACCACTGCGAGCTCTTGCATTCGGGCACACGGCATCCGAGGTGCGGACACTTCTGATACAGAGCGACGAGCCCGGCCTCCATGCCGGCAAGTACCGAAGGCTGTCCGGCATATGCCGCCCGCGCCTTGGGTAGAGCGTCGGTCGGATACGAGGTGAGCCACGTACGTGCTTCGGGCTTGTAGACGAAACCCTTCTCGCTACGAATCTGCACGATGAGATCGTCCACGCGGCCGACGTTCACCTTGGAACCGAATCCTCCACCAGCACGCGGCCAGAGGAACGCGACCACCGCAACACCGAATGCGCCGATGCTCGCACTCATCATGGTGACTGCGGCGCGGTTGAAGAACTGGCGACGGGAGACACCCACGGCTTCTTCGTCGGGCGCGACCCATGGGGTGGGAACGGATTCCGGAGCCTTCTCGAGAGCTGTGGAACGAGCGGCCATCTCGGCCTTCTCGTACACGGCTCCCGAGGGAGTGGAGCTCGCGGCGACTCCCTTGTCGCGTTTGATCGTCTCGCGCGAGAGAGCGCCGGCGCCACGAACGTCCGAACGACGGGCCGACGTCACGAGGACGACTGCAGCCAGGACGACGATCGCCGCGATGACGATGGCGATTGTTGCTGTTGAACTCATGTGGTGGGGTACCTCACAACTCGAAGAACAGGCCGTCGCGCCAAGGGAACACGAAGTTGAATCCGGGACCGCGGAAGAACGAACCGATCATCACGAGCACGGCCCAGAACATCAGGTGCACCGTCATCAACGACGTGGCGAACTTGCGATCCTCGGGCTTGTTCGACGGGTTCTTGTCGATGTACGGGGCGAGGATCAAGGCGAACAACGCGATTCCGGGAATGGTCACACCGGCCACCATCGGATGGAACATCGTGAGAAGTTCCTGGAGTCCGAGGAAGTACCACGGCGCCTTCGAGGGGTTCGGTGTGCGGTTCGGGTTGGCCAACTGGAGCAGTGGCGCGTTCACGAAGATCGAGAAGAAGAAGAGGAACGCCGTGCAACCGAGGGCAGCCACGAACTCCACTGCGAGCAGGTGCGGCCAGGTGTGGACCTTGTCGACCGGGGTGGCCTTGACATCTTGAATCGAACCGGACTTGACGACGGTGAGGAGTCGCTGAGTATGACCTCCGGGACCAGCTCCGACCGGAACGCCACCACCGGCTGGCGCAGAGGCGACCACCGCTGCGACCTTGTCGGCCACCGCAACGGCCCCGCCATCGCCTTCGGACTTCGCCTTTGCGGCGCGGCTGCGCTCCAGAAGATGAGCCGGAATGCGCGGATCACCGGCCGGTTCGGCACCGGACGCTGCAGCACCGTCCGAGGACGACGCCGCCTTTTCGCGGGCCGCTTGGGCTCGCTTCAGGAGGTGTTCGGGGATCTCAGTCATGTTCGGTGAAGCCTTTCGCAGTCGATCAGAGCGGACCCGAGATGCCGCCGTCCTTGCGGACTCGCCAGAAGTGGATGGCCATGAAGATCACGATCACGAACGGAAGCATCAGCACGTGCAGGACGTACCAACGCAACAGCGTTTCAGAACCGATTTCGACACCGCCGAGAAGTACGAATCTGACCTGAGAACCGAAGACGGGTGTGTAACCCATCATGTTGGTTCCCACCGCCACCGCCCACATGGCCAACTGGTCCCACGGGAGCAGGTAGCCGGTGAACGACAGCAACAGCGTGAGGGTGAGCAACACGACGCCGATGACCCAGTTGAACTCACGCGGCGGCTTGTACGCGCCGTGATAGAAGACGCGTGCCATGTGAAGGAACACGGTGAGAACCATCAGGTGCGCGCCCCATCGATGCATGTTTCTCACCAATAGTCCGAAGGCAACCGATGTCTGCAGGCTCTTGATGTCGTTCCAGGCCGCGGTGGCTTCCGGTCGATAGAAGAACATCAGGAAGATGCCGGTGACGGTCAGGAGAATGAAGAGAAAGAAACTGAGACCGCCGAGACAGAGCGTGTAACTCACCTTCACCGCGTGGCGCTTCACCTTCACTGGGTGCAAGTGGTACAGCACCGAGTTCATGATCACGTACGAACGGTTACGCGGGCTGTCGGTGTAGCCCTTGCGGAAGATCGAACCGGGACGGAAGATCGAGTTCCAGGCTTGGCTGCCCTGAACGGATTCCACCGTTTTGTTCAGCCGTTCCTTGGCGGTCGGGCGGGGGTTGTCGATGACCTTGGCCATGTGTGGTGTCTCCTAGAAGCGCATTCCGTATGCGTAGCCGTGGTTGTTGGTGCGAGCGTGGGTGTCGCCGGTGGCCAGCGCAGCGCCGGCCTTGCCGAGGATGATCACGCCCGTCGGGCAGCGATCGACGCACAGCGCGCACCGTGTGCACACGTCGTCGTCGATGATGAAGATCACGTTGTCATTCGGATCGAGACCCGGCTTCTCGGTGCCGGTTGCCTCGACGACCGCCTCGGGTTGCACCATGTGGATGCACTTCCACGGGCAGATGTCGACGCATCCCTCGCACATGATGCATTCGGACTGATCGATGTGAATGAACTGCTTGGGCTTGACGGCCTTCGTCAGATAATCCGCGTCCACCTCGACCAGTTGGTACTGGTCGGTGAACGGCATCATCGGCGGATTGGCGTCGGTCCTTGCCATGGGTCAGGCCTTCTTCACCAATGGACGGCCGTACGTTGACTGCTCGAGTTCGGTAGATGCCGACTTGCCGCGCTTTTGCCACCAGGACCACATGTAGATCTGAAGACCGAGGAAGAAGCCGTAGATGCCGGTGACGATGATGTCGCCGACCTGCAGGTAGTTGATGTCGAAGGGGAACGAACCGCCCTTGGCCTGCGACTTGAAGATGTCACCGGGTCCGTTCAGCATCTTGTCCGACTGCCAGCCCAATTCGTTCTGAACATGAACGAGCCACTGATGAGGCACGACGCCGTAGGCGAGGAACATCACGAAGAACGCGTACACCGATCCGACCATGGCTTCGCCCCACGACACGGGCGTGCCGATCGGACGCCGCTTGCCGTAGACGAAGACCAGACCGGTCAGCACCAAGGTGAGCGCGAGGGAGAACAGGAAGGCCTGATTCATCCCCGGCCATTTCAGAATGTCGATCGCCAACATGTGGCCGCTCAACCCTTTCCTGCCCTCGTCGGACGAATGCTCGTGATCGGTTGACAGCACGCCGCTGATGGCGACATGCAGGTACGGAGACCTGCGGAAACCTTAGTCGTCTGAGGTCTCACAGCACCCAACTCACTCGAGTCCGGGACTCCGACGTCCGTCACGCGTTCATTCGATCGGGCGCTCGCCGGGAATCGGGCGTTTGTGCGTTCGTGCATCTGCTCGTTTCGGACTCGGTTCAGCACGATGGCAAGCGACCGAGCAGGGGTTGACATCGGCCACAGAAGTCCCGACGAGCCCCGAGGAATTCCGTGTTCGGGGCCTCCGCCATCTAATCTCACAGTGTCTGCGCGCTCCGACGGGGCGCGCTCCCGAACGTGTGAAAGGACTGGTCAGTGACCGAGATTCCCGAGCATCTCCTGAAGCGCTCCCGCGACCGCAAGGCGGCCGGTGGCGGATCCTCGGACTCGGGTAGCGAGGCGTCGGTCCCGGCGACCACCACCCCGGCTACCCCTGCCCCCCGGGCGGCCGCCCCCGAGCCCGTGGCCCCCAAGGTCAAGCCCGATCCGGCCTATGTGGCGGCGGCCAAGAAGCGGGGCAAGATCCCGCATTGGGCCATGGCCACGCTGTCCCTCCTTCCCATCTTCCTGTTCATGTACGTCCGGGGGCTGCAGCCACAAAAAGCCGAGGCCAGCGGCCCGATCGCCATGGGAATCGAGACCTACGGGGCTTGTGCGTCCTGCCACGGAGCCGACGGTGGCGGCGGGGCCGGCCGGGTCTTCAAGGGCGGCGAGTCCCTCAAGACCTTCCCCCACATCGAAGACCAGTTGAATTGGGTTTATGCAGGTACGGAGGCCTTTTCGGCCGCCGGAGTGCCCTCCTATGGCGATCCCAACCGTGAGGGCGGGGCCCACGCCCCGTA
>JBEGQB010000157.1:0-4850 GCA_041181165.1 Actinomycetota bacterium | reverse complement strand
GGGGCACTGCAATCCAGCGGTCTCCGATGCCGTTTCGGCTCAAACCCGTCAACTCATGCACATCAGTGGCTTCTTCGCCAATCCGACGGCTACCGCGGCCGCAGTGGCGATCAACTCGCTGATGAAGGAAGCCTCCGGATGTGCCGGGCAGGTGTTCATGTGCAACAGCGGTGCCGAGGCCAACGAAGCCGCCATCAAGTTGGCGCGCAAATTCGGCGGCCGAGGTCGCCACGTGGTGGTCAGCGCTCTGGGAAGTTTCCATGGTCGAACTCTCGCTGCTCTCGCGGCGACCGGACAGCCGGCCAAACACGAGCCGTTTGCGCCGATGCCGGACGGATTTCGCCACGTGCCCTTCGGTGATCTCGACGCCATGGTGAACGCGATCGACCCGTCGGTCGCGGCGATCCTCATCGAGCCGGTCCAAGGAGAAGGTGGGGTCATTCCCGCCCGACCGGAATATTTGCAGGGCATTCGAAAGCTGTGTGACGAGCGCGGAATGCTGATGATGATCGATGAGGTCCAGACCGGATACGCGCGGACCGGAAAGTGGTTCGGCTTCGAGCATGCCGGCGTGTCTCCCGATGTCGTGACGATGGCCAAGGGAATGGGTAACGGTTTCCCGGTCGGCGCCATGTGGGCCCGTCGGGAGGTTGCCGCGGTCTTCCAGCCCGGGGATCACGGTTCCACCTATAGCGGTACCGCCATCGCCGGCGCGGCCGTCAAGGCAGTCATCGACGAGATGCGGCGAATCGACGCGCCGAGGCTTGCCCACGAAAAGGGCGTCTATCTCGCCGAGAAACTGGCTTCTCTGCCCGATGTCGCCGAGGTTCGCGGTCTCGGTCTATTGCGCGCCGCAGACTTCGGAGCGAATCGAGATGCCAAAGCCGTGCACGCAGAGTTGCTGGCCCGAGGTCTCATCACCAATGCCGTCAATGCCTCGTCGTTGCGGTTCGCGCCACCGATCACGACCACCCTCGCTCAGATCGACGAGGCAGTGGAGATCTTGGCTGGTGTGCTCGAGGATGGAGTGGGCGGATGAACCTGCTCGACATCACCGATCTCGGTCACGATGCCGTTCGCACGATTCTTGATCTGGCTCGGCGGCCCGTCGCTTCACTGAGCCGACCGCTCGACGGGCGGGGTGTCGCGCTCATTTTCGAGAAGCCATCCAATCGCACACGTCACAGCATGGAGATCGCCGTCGTCGAACTCGGTGGGCATCCGGTGTACACGCGTGGCGAAGAAGTGGGCTTCGACACCCGCGAACCAGTCGAGGACATCGGCCGCATCCTCTCGGGTTACCACGCGGTCGTCGCGGCACGAGTCTTTTCTCACTCGGTCGTCGAGCGGTTGGCCGCCGTCTGCGACGTGCCGGTGGTGAACATGCTCTCCGATCGCTCGCATCCCCTGCAGGCGTTGGCTGATGCGCTCACCATGGTGGAGGAGTTCGGGACTCTCGACGGTCGAACGGTGGCCTGGGTGGGCGACTACAACAACGTGGCCCGTTCGCTCGGGGAGATCTGTTCGATGCTCGGAGCTCATTTGAGTTTCGCCGGACCGTCGGGCTACCAGGTTTCGGACTCCGAGCTCGAGCGTTTCGTTCGGCTCGGTGCGCGGTCGGTCAGATCGTCGGAAGATCCGCGAGATGCCGTCGATGGTGCTCACGCAGTGCACACTGATACATGGGTCTCGATGGGTCAAGAAGCCGAAAAGGCCGAACGTATCCAGATCTTCGGCGACTACACCGTGACCGGTGAATTGATGGCACGCGCGGCCGACGGAGCGATCTTCATGCATTGTCTCCCGGCGTATCGCGGCCTTGAAGTCGAATCGGCGGTCATCGATGGCCCTTCGAGCCGTGTGATTCGGCAAGGCCACAACAGGTTGCACTCGGCACGCGGAGCGCTCGCGTATCTGATGGAGGTGAAGTAATGGCGGCCAAGACCCAACGTCAACAGAAGATCGCCGAACTCATCGGCAAGCACGCGGTGTCCAATCAACCTCAAGTCGTGAAACTTCTGGCCAAGGCTGGCATCGTGGCCACGCAAGCAACGGTTTCGCGCGACCTCGAGGATCTCGGTGCGGTGAAGGTCCGGGTTCCCGGTGGAGAGTCCGTTTATGCGATTCCCGAATTCGCGCCGGCACGGCTTGCCCCAGAGGACCAGTTGCGTCGCGTGATGGGGGAATGGGTCGCCGAGGTGAAGAGCAGCGGTCCGATGGTGGTGGTTCGTACGCCACCTGGCTGTGCGCATGTCGTGGCATCGGCACTCGATCGCAGTGGACTGAAGGGTCTCATCGGCACGGTGGCCGGTGACGACACGATCTTTTGCATCGCGGATGAAAGTTTGGGTGGGGCCAAGTTGGCTGCGCACCTGCGGGATCTCTCCGGCATCGGTTCGAGCAAGGGTGGCAAGCAATGAGCGATGGCAAGACCCTCTGGCACGGACGTTTCGCGTCCGGGCCGGCCGATGAACTGATGGCTTATACCGCGAGCATTCCGTTCGACCAGCGTCTGTGGCGTGAGGACATCACATGTTCCAAGTCGCATGTACGGGGACTCGGCAAGGCGGGAATCATCTCGAATTCTGAGATGGATTCGATCCTGTCCGCGTTGGGCGCCGTCGAGAACGAGATGGCCGCCTCGGCGTTCGTCTTCTCGCCGTCGGACGAAGACATCCACACCGCAGTGGAGCGGCGTGTCACCGAGATCGCCGGTCCGGTGGGTGCCAAGTTGCATACGGGCCGCAGTCGGAACGACCAATCGGTGACCGGTTTGCGACTCTGGTGCAAGCGCGTCGTGCCCGAAGTGGTCGAACGGATTCTGGCTCTCCAAGCAGCGCTCATCGCGCGAGCCAAGGAGGCCGGAGTCTCCGACAACGGCCTCTATCTGCCGGGGTACACCCATGTTCAGCGTGCTCAGCCGGTGCTGTTGGCCCATCACCTGATGGCTCACTGTTGGGCTCTCGGACGCGACATCGAACGGCTCAAGGACGCGATCACCCGGCTCGACGTCTCCCCGCTGGGAGCTGGTGCCCTCGCCGGCTCGTCGTTACCGCTCGATCCTGCATTCACGGCAGCGGACATGGGCTTTGCTTCCGTCTTCGAGAACTCTCTCGATGCCGTGAGCGATCGCGACTTCGTGGCCGAATTGTTGTTCGCACTGTCTCTCGTTGCGGTTCACCTCTCTCGTATCGGCGAGGAGTGGGTTCTCTGGACGAGTGAAGAGTTCGGATACGCCGTCCTCGACGACGCCTATGCCACGGGCTCCTCGATGCTGCCTCAGAAGAAGAATGCCGACATCGCCGAGCTCGCACGAGGCAAGGCGGGACGAGTGATCGGTTCGCTCACTGGCCTTCTCGTGATGCTGAAGGGTCTGCCTCTGTCCTACAACCGGGACCTACAGGAGGACAAAGAACCGCTTTTCGATTCGATCGATCAGGTGTCACTGGCTCTTTCGGCTCTCACCGGCATGATCACCACGGCGCGATTCGTGTCGGAGCGCATGAAGGCCGCAGCCGATGCGCCGACCATGGCGGCGACCGATCTGGCCGAATTTCTGGTTCGTGCCGGAATGCCGTTTCGAGAAGCGCACGCGCTCGTCGGCGCTCTCGTACGTCGTTCGCTCGCGGGAGAGGGATCCCTGGTCGATCTCGTTCGTGCCGAGCCAACACTCGGATCGAAGGCCGCGGCACTTGTCGCACCCGGAGTTGGTGTTGGCATGCGAACGACCCCGGGTGGGGCCGGTCCGATTCCGGTGTCGAAACAATTGGTCCGCCTCGAGACGGCCATGAAGGCTTGGGCGGCGTCATGAATTCTCGTCTGTTCGGCGAGGTCGTGGTGACGATGCTCGTCATCCTCGATCCTCCGGGCAACGTGCCGATCTTCCTTGCGGTCACTCGTCAACTGTCGGCGAAGGAACGTCATCGCGCGGCCTTCCTCGCCGTGGGCACCGCGTTCTTGGTGATCTCGTTGTTCGCGATCGGCGGACAGACGATTCTCGATTACCTGCACGTCTCGGTGCCCGCGTTGCAGGCGGCCGGCGGACTGCTGCTGTTGCTGGTGGCTTTGCAGTTGTTGTACGGCCAAGGTGGCGACGACGGCTACATCGAAGCAACTCCCGAACAACGAACGTCCATCGCACTCGTGCCCCTCGGAACTCCGTTGTTGGCCGGGCCCGGTGCCATCGTGGCCACCATCGTCTTCTTCAGTCGAGCCGACGGAGCGGGGGAGTGGTTCACGGTCGTCAGCGGCACGGCCGTGGCGCTGTTCATCTCATTGCTCGCATTGCGATTCAGTGGCATCGTGCAACGCATCGTGCGCCCCACCGGAGTGTTGTTGCTCGCTCGGGTGGCGGGCATGATTCTGGCTTCGGTCGCGGTGCAGATGATCGCCGATGCCGTGACCGAGTTCGTGCGCGTCGGCGCAGACAAGATGTAGTCATGCCGTACCAGCAAAGAATCCGAGTTCGCTACGGTGAATGCGACATGCAACGTGTGGTGTTCAACGCCAACTATTTCGTTTACTGCGACGACGTGGTCGACTCCTGGACCCGCATCGCGTTGGCCGACGAGTTGAAAGCCGCGGGAAGCAACACCGACTTGCACGCCATCGGATTCGACTTCATGTTGAAGAACACCAACCTCACCTGGCACGCACCCGTTCGATTCGGAGACGCGCTCGACATGGACGCGCGCGTGTCGCGTTGGGGCAACACCAGTTTCGACGTGAGCATCAACGGAAGCGTCGATGGGGAATCCCGCTTCGACGCGGTCATCACCTACGTCAGCATCGATCCGGTGTCGCAACGTCCGGCCCGCGTTCCCGACGTCGTGAAAGTCGCCCTCGATCGT
>JBEGQB010000156.1:0-4851 GCA_041181165.1 Actinomycetota bacterium | reverse complement strand
GCTGCCGAAGCCGCTGCGCTCGCCGATGCACAGATCCTGGAGGATTCATTGGGCGGCGTCACCGACGCCGACGACGGCGACGCCTGACACCGTGTCTCCCGTCGCTGGGAAGACCATCGTTCTCGGTGTGTGCGGCGGCATCGCCGCCTACAAAGCCGTCGAAGTGTGCCGTCGCTTGGTGGATGCCGGCGCGCATGTGATTCCGGTGATGACCAAGGGAGCCGAACACTTCATTGGTCGCACCACGTTGTCGGCCCTGGCCAGTGAGCCCGTCCAGTCCTCGTTGTGGGACGAAGCGTCACCGATTCCACACACACGTCTCGGACAATCGGCCGACTTGGTTCTCGTCGCCCCCGCCACGGCTCGACTTCTCGGCGCCTATGCCCACGGGCTCTCCACCGACCTCCTGACCAATGTTTTGATCGCCACGCGGGCCCCGGTGGTGGTCTGTCCGGCCATGCACACCGAGATGTGGGAGCACCCGGCCGTTCAGGACAACGTCTCCACACTTCGACGTCGTGATGTGCACATCGTCGAACCCGAATCCGGCCGACTCGCTGGTGGCGACTCGGGCAAGGGTCGTCTGGCCAACCCCGACACCATCGTCGCCGCTGTCGAATCAGTCCTCGGCCCGGGCGATCTCGTCGGTCGTCACGTCGTTGTGACCGCAGGTGGAACCCGAGAGCCCATCGATGCGGTGCGAGTGATCGCCAATCGTTCCAGCGGCAAACAGGGCTACGCCGTTGCCGCCGAAGCGGCCAGCCGCGGGGCACGCGTCACCCTCGTGACCACCGTCGATCTCGATCCGCCGGTTGGAGTTCAGGCGGTTTGTGTCGAGACCGCTGCGCAGATGCAGCGGGCTCTCGACGCGGTGAAGGATTCCGCCGATGTCATCGTGATGGCCGCGGCCGTGGCCGACTTCCGACCGGTTGCATGCTCCGTGGGCAAGATCAAGAAGAGCGACGGGATCCCCGAGGTGCTTCTCGAGCCGACTCCGGACATCCTCGCCGGGCTCGGTGCCACAAAGCGTCCGGGGCAGGTCCTCGTCGGTTTCGCAGCCGAGACCTCCGATCTCGTCAGTAATGCTCAGGCGAAACTCGAACGCAAGAACCTCGATGTGATCGTCGCCAACGACGTCAGCCAGCCCGGTGTCGGATTCCAGCACGACACCAACGCGGTTACCTTTCTGCGACCCGGCCAGGCTCTAGAGTCGCATCCGTTGAGCAACAAGCGGGACATCGCCCGGGCGTTGGTCGACATCGTGGTTGGCCTGCTCGGCTGATCGAACCTCGCGACACGGAGCCTTCATGAGCCGAAAGTGGACATTCACATCCGAGAGCGTGACCGAAGGTCACCCCGACAAGATGGCCGATCAGATCTCCGACGCGGTTCTCGATGCCATTCTCGCCAAGGACCCCCACGCCCGCGTGGCCTGCGAGACGCTGGTCACCACTGGCTTGTGTCTGGTGTCGGGTGAGATCTCGACCGACGAATACGTCGAGATTCCCGAGATCGCTCGCCGTGTGATCAAGGGCATCGGGTACGACAACGCCGACTTCGGCTTCGATGCCAAGACGTGTGGGGTGCTGGTGGCCCTCGATGCGCAAAGCCCCGACATTGCACAAGGCGTCGATCGTTCCGAAGAAGTTCGTTCTCGTTCGGGCAGCGACGACCTCGACCTTCAGGGCGCCGGCGATCAGGGAATGATGTTCGGTTACGCGTGCAACGAGACTCCGTCGCTCATGCCGCTGCCGATTCATCTCGCTCACCGTTTGGCCGAGCGTCTCACCGATGCCCGCAAGTCGGGTCAGATCCCGTATCTGCGCCCGGACGGCAAGACCCAGGTCACCTTCGATTACGAAGACGGTCGACCGGTCCGCTTGCGCACGGTACTCGTCTCCACCCAGCATCACGATGGTGTCGACCGCGACACCGTGATCCGTCCGGACCTCATCGAGCAAGTCATCCGTCCGGTGATCCCGACTCAATTCGCCAACGACGACTACGCGGTCTATGTGAACCCCACCGGGAAATTCGTTCTCGGTGGACCACACGCGGACACCGGACTCACCGGACGCAAGATCATCGTCGATACTTACGGCGGCATGGGCCGTCATGGAGGCGGCGCCTTCAGCGGTAAGGATCCGAGCAAGGTCGATCGTTCGGCGGCCTACGCGGCACGTTGGGTCGCCAAGCACGTCGTGGCGGCCGGCGCCGCCGACCGATGCGAGGTTCAGGTCGCCTACGCGATCGGAATGTCACATCCGGTGAGCATTCTCGTGGAGACTTTCGGAACCGAGAAGGTCGCGCTGGAGAAGATCGAGGCTGCGGTTCGCAACGTCTTCGATCTCCGACCGGCTGCGATCGTTCGCGACCTGAAACTGAAGCGGCCGATTTATCAGAAGACGGCTGCCTACGGACACTTCGGGCGCGAGTTGCCCGAGTTCGAGTGGGAAGCGTTGTCGAGGCTCGCTGAATTCTCCTCCGCTCTCGGACTCTGAGGAGACTCCTGAAACGAGTCGTCCGAGTCGTTCCCGATGTGACGGGACTCGACAAGACCTTCGACTACATCGTTCCCGATGATCTCGTCGATGTCGTCACCATCGGCTCCCGTGTTCGGGTTCCGTTGCATGGGCGTCGCGTCGGTGCGTGGGTGATCGCCGACGTCTCCGGCTCGCCGGCGGTGGGAGAATTGAAGAGCATTCTGAAGTCGAGCGGTCTCGGTCCGGATGCCGAGGTGCTCGCCTTGTGCGAGTGGGCTGCGTGGCGATGGGGGGCCAAGCGGGTCCGGCCGTTGCTGGTCACTTCCTCGCCCAATGTCGTCGTCAATCGTCCGGCGACTCCACGTCGGACGAAAGTCGTCGCCGAACCATCGTCTCCGGCGACAACGACTCTCATCGCGGACGGTGGCGGCGTCCTTCGACTTCCGCCATCAGCCGATCAGTTGCCATCCGTTCTGGCGGCGGCCAAACACGGGCCGACGCTCGTCGTGTGTCCGTCGGTCGACGGAGCTCGAGTGATGGCTCATCGCCTCGATCGCGCCGGGGTGACGACTGCGTTGATGCCCGATGATTGGGCCAAGGCGCGCGGTGGTGTCGACGTCGTGATCGGTGGGAGGGCGGCCGCCTTCGCTCCGTGTCCTGATCTCGCGGTTGCCATGGTCCTCGACGAACACGACGAGGCGCTGCAGGAAGAACGAGTTCCGATCTGGCACGCGCGGGATGTTCTGATCGAGCGAGCGAGACGATGCGGGGCCGTGTTCGTGGCGGTGTCGCCCACCCCGACCGTGGCAGTGATGGAATCACGCAAGGTCGTGGCTCCTGATCGTGAGCGCGAGACGGCCGCTTGGCCACACGTCGTGATCGTCGATCGTCACGAAGTCGAGCCGTGGAAGAGGAGTTTGGTTTCGTCCGAACTCATCGCCGAACTGCACGACCACTCGCGCCGGGTGGTCTGTGTGGTGAACACGAAAGGGCAAGCCCGACTCCTGGCCTGTCGGAATTGTCGCGCGCTCGCTCGTTGTGAAGACTGCGGCGGGCCGATGGCCGAGGAGAAAGAAGGAGTCCTCGATTGTCAGACCTGTCGAAGAACGCGACCAAAGGTCTGCGCGTCATGTTCGTCATCAGCCCTCACTCGAGTCCGCCCGGGTACGTCTCGGTTGCGATTCGAGATCGAGCAAGCCGCTCATCGTGCGGTCATGGAGGTCACCGGAGCCACGCCTGACGGATTCGACGATCGCATCGCCGATGTTTTCGTGGGCACCGAGGCAGCTCTGCACCGGGTCCGACGGGTGGACACAGTTGCATTCCTCGACTTCGACGCCGAACTCCTCGCGCCTCGCTATCGGGCCAACGAACAGGCGGTGGCGCTTCTCGTTCGCGCCGCACGGCTCGTCGGACCTCGGGCGAGCGGCGGGAAGTTGATCGTTCAGACCGCGTTGCCCGACCATCCAGTGGTCAGGTCCGTGGGCGAAGTGGATCTGACTCGGCTCGCTTTCGAGGAACGGAATCGTCGATTGGAGATGGCGTTTCCTCCTTTCGCAGCTTTCGCGTCAGCCGAAGGTCCAGGTGCGGACGAGTTCGTCGAGAGGGTGGCCGAATATCCCGGAGTGGTCGCAGTGGCATCGGGCGATGGGTTTCTCCTACGCGCGCCCAGCCCTGATGCTCTGGCCGATGCCTGTGCCCGAACTCCGTGGCCGGCCAACGCGAAGATCCGTCTCGCCGTCGATCCGCCGCGGATCTGAGTTCAGCGCGGCCGATTCACGGCGAGCAGGCGGTAGCCCCGGCGCGAACCGAGGCGCCGTACCTGATGACCGTGATCGGTGAGCCAGCGAGCGAGGGAATCGCTTCCCAGGTGCTTGTTGACGACGAGCACTGCGGTTCCGGTCGGGGAGAGTCGTGGAAGCCAGAGTCCAAGAATCGAGTGCAACTCTTCTTTGCCGACTTTGATCGGTGGATTGCTCCAGATCGTCTCGAAAACGACATCGATGGGCACTTCGTCCGGACGACTGGCGGTGATGTTGGTCAGACCGAGTCGGACCGCATTGGAACGGACGAGATCGAGGGCGCGCTCATTGACATCGACGGCCCACACGTGAGCGGCTGGTGACCTTCGAGCAAGAGAAAGGGCAATGGGTCCGGCACCGCAGCCGATGTCGAGGAGGTTTCCTTCATCAGCGGGCGGCGGCGCGTCGGTGAGAAGGATCTTGGTGCCCGGATCGAGGCGTCCGTGCGAAAAGACTCCGGTGTCGGTTTCGTATTCGAAGGCGTCGCCAGGAACGACGACCTCGACCGTGCGACGATCCGATCGAACGGTTGGTTCGTTGTCGAAGTAGTGCGACATGGTGCAAGT
>JBEGQB010000155.1:0-4858 GCA_041181165.1 Actinomycetota bacterium | reverse complement strand
GCTCGACGGCCTCGTGCCGTGTGCCGGTGTGAGCACGCCGGCACCGAATTCGCTGATCGTCTCGGTGAACTACTTCGGAACGCTGGCCGTCGTGAACGGACTTCGTTCGGCTCTGGCGCGAGGAACCGATCCGGCCGTCGTCATGATCTCGTCGAACTCGACGACCATGACCCCCGGACTCCCCGTCGCCGAAGCCATGCGGTATCTCGAGTCGGACGAATCGACGGTGCTCGAACGCTTTTCGTCGCCCGACGGCTTCCTCGCGTACCCGGCCGGCAAGTTGGCCATCGCCTACTGGGTGCGCATGAACGCCGGAACCACCGACTGGATCGGTTCGGGCATCCGGCTGAACGCCGTGGCTCCGGGTGTGATCGACACCGGTATGACTCGTCCATTGCTCGATATTCCCGGAGTGAAGGAATCCCTCGAGCACATCCCAATCCCGCTCAAGCGTTGGGGGCGCCCCGACGAGATCGCCCGTGCCATTCGCTTCCTGCTTTCGTCGGAGTCGTCCTACGTTGTCGGCCAGGTGTTGTTCGTCGACGGCGGCACCGATGCTCTTCTCCAGCCCACGGCCCATCCGCATCCGTTGCCCTAGGCGTGGCAGGATCGTCGGGAATGTTGCGCGACTCCGACCCCATGGCGTGGCTCCTCGCCAGTGAGGACATCCGCCAACTCGCCAGTCGCTATGCGATCCACTACGGCGCGCGCGACCTCGATCGTCTGGTCGAGTTGTTCGTTCCCGACATCCGAGTCTCGAAGGAGACGAGCGGGAGGGCTGCTCTGCGCGCGGTATTCGACCAACAGTTCGCCGGACTCGGTCGAACGATCCTTCAAGTGAACAATCACTTGATCGACGTCGCCGACCTCGACAATGCGACCGGAATCGTGTCGTGTCGCGGCGAGATCGAGGATGTGAACGGCACGTGGATCATTCATCAGATTCAGTACCACGACACCTATCGGCGGGTCGATGGCCGATGGGGCTTCGTGAAGCGCCGCCACCTTCTCTGGTACGGGCACGACATGCCGAATCCTCCGGTGGGATTGCCCGACGCGAATTGGCCGTCCAGTCAGACGGGCAAGGGAGAGCTCCCCGAGTGCCTCGAGTCGTGGCAGGAGTGGTCGAAGGAACGCTGACCCTCAGAGGCCGGAGAGAACATTCGAACGTCCGGCGGCGGCAAAGCGCTCGACGAGCGCGACCTTGTCGGATCCCGTCATCGGGGTGAGCGCATCCTTTCGAGTGGGTCGCCACCAGATCGGTTCGTCGGATTCCCAACGTTGAGCACGCAACGGAGGTTTGTGAACCTTGTTGTTCGCCGTCAACGGCATGCTGCTCGTGATTCGGACGATCTGCGGACTCCACTTGGTGCCGAGGTCTCGTTGCTCGGCGAGAAAGGCATCGAAAGATGTCGCGTCGAACTCGTGACCGGCCGCCATCTCGATGGCCGCCATGACGATGTCACCCGTCACCGGATCCGGCACCGGATACACCGCGCACATCACGACACCCGGGAAGCGGGCGATGATGTTCTCGACCGGCGCAGCGGCGAAGTTCTCGCTGTCGACTCGGAGCCAGTCGGCACTTCGGCCGGCGAAGTAGAAGAAACCTTCGGAGTCGCGGTATCCGAGGTCGCCGGTCCAGTACCAGCCATTGCGGACGCGATCGACCGACGCTTCTGGATTGTTGTAGTACCCCTCGAAGTTGGAGCCACCGCCGAGATGGACGATCTCGCCGATGCACTCCGGGTTGGTGATGCCTCCGTGCTCGTCGAAGACGACACGCGGACATTCGGTGAGACTTCCCGGGTCGATGATCGACACTTGGCCGGCCATGTCGGGTCGTTCCTTGCCCAGAGCGTTGTCGGGTGAATCAGGCGTGCGGATGATCGCCACGACACTCTCCGAGGATCCGTAGCCCTCGACCAAAGGGCAGCCGAAACGTTCGAGGAAACGTTGGCGATCGAGTGCACTGGCCTCGGTCCCGAATCCGAGGCGCAGTCGATGATCACGATCGTGATCCGATGGTGGCTGGCCGAGAACGTAGGCGATGGTGCGCCCGACGTAGGTGAAGTACGTGCAATCGTGGCGACGTACGTCGTCGAGGAATCCGCTGGCCGAGAACTTGCGGCGCAGGACGACGCGCGCGCCGACGGCCAGAGCTGGGCCCCAACACGCCATGAGCGCATTGCCGTGGAACAACGGCATCGGGCAATAGCAGACCTCGTCAGCGGTAACGCCATAGATCTGGCCGGCACGGACGGCCGTGACCGCCATACGTTCGTTCGTGCACACCACGGCTTTCGGAGCGCTCGTCGAACCGGAGGTGAAGAGAAGAAAGAGTGGTCGGCGACCGTCGGGGTCGTCGACGGGACACGTGGCGTCGCCGTGTCGGGACAGAAGAGTTCGAAAGTCGGACGCCTCGACGTCGAAGAGCCGACTGTTGTCGATGCCGAGATCCAGGCCGTGAAGCAATTCGAAGCCGCTCCGGTCGCTGACGATGATCTGACAATCGGTGTGGCGGATGTCGCGCTCGAGTTCGGCACCTCGTCGCGTCGGATTGATGCCGACCACGCACGCCCCGACCATGGCCGCACCGCCGATCCAAAATAAGTACTCCGGTACGTTCTCGAGCAGGACCCCGATGTGTGGTGGTCTCGATTCGTCGCGATGTTCATCGATGATCGCGGCGCGAATCGCCGATTCGTGAACGACCTCGGCCCAGGTCCAGGTTCGGTCACCGAACACGTATCCGATGTTCGGGTCGTCGGCGCGGGCGCGCAGAAGATCGGCGACCGTGCTCACGGTGTGACGCGGGGTGGCAGAGGATGACGGAAGAGTCGGGCGGCGTTCTCGCTGCAGAACTTGCGCAGAACCTGCGGGGGCAGGTGACCCCACGCGTCGTGAAGAACCGATTGGGTCATCGGCCATGTGCTGTCGCCGTGCGGATAGTCGACCTCGACCATGATGTGGTCCTCTCCGATGACCGGATACAGGTCGATCGTCGAAGGATCGTCGATCGTGCAGAACCAGAAGTTGCGACGCAGAACCTCGGCCGGTCGGATGTCCCATCCAGCCCCGTATCCGCTGCGATCGACGACGTTCTCGAGTCGGTCGAGAAGCATCGGAACCCAGCCGATACCACCTTCGCTCATGGCGATCTTGAGGTCGGGGTAGCGGTAGGCGTAACCGCTCCAGAGCCACTCCGCGCACGCGGTGAGCGACAATTGTCCGAACAGCGTGGCTCCGAGTTGCAACGACGGAGCGCCTTCGGGCATCGGGTACATCCCCGACGATCCGACGTGCAGTGCGATCACGGTGTCGGTTTCCACGCAGGCTTCGATGATCGGATCCCACCAGCCGGAGAACAGGCTCGGAAAGCCGAGGTTGTGCGGTCGTTCGGGCAACGTGACGGCCCGGAACCCGCGTGCCGCATTTCGTCGGATCTCGTCGGCGCCGAGGCGAGCCGAACCGTCAGGACCGGGGGAGAGCCATGTGATGCCACATGGGATGAAGCGATCGGGGTATTGGCTGCACCATTCCTCGTGCAGCCAGTCGTTCCAGGCGCGCATCGTGGCCAGACCGAGTTCGGGATTCGTGCACGCGCTGAAGACGCGTCCGGCGAAACCGGCGACCTGAGACGGGAAATTGAGCGAGGCCCAGCAGCCGATGAGATCCATGTCCTTCACCCGTTCATGGACGTCCCAGCAACCGCGCCGCATGTCCTCGAAGCGAGCCGGTTCGAGAGAGCGGTATTCGTGGCGCCTCCCGACGACGGCATTCATTCCGACTTGGCTGAAGATCTGTCCGTCGAAGGCCCACACTTGGTGTCCGCGTTCGTTGACGACGAGACGGGGAGCCCCGTCGGCCAATGCCGCGGGAATTCGCCCGTCGAACATTCCGGGTGGTTCGACGAGATGGTCGTCGACCGATATGAGCGTGTAGTGGACAGCGAGTCGCTCCGGTTCGGGCAGGAGCATGTCCGTATTGGTCGGTCCGATGCGGTAGGTCTCGGTCGTGCTCATGAGTATCCCTCTGGTTCGTGATCGACGAACTCCTGATAATTCTCGTCGCCCATCGCTTCGCGCAGGTATTCCTGCGCGTGAACATAGGCGCCATTTCCGATCAGGGGGTCGCGCAGGAGCCTCACCACGGCCTCGCCGATGACGAATGGCCGAACTCCGTGCTCGGCGATCCAGGCGAGCGACGTGCCCGAGTCGAGGACTCGCTCGGTGGCGACCAGCCCGGGGTTGATGTTCACGGCTCGTATACCCCGATGGCCGTACTCGTGAGCCACCATGTCGGCGATGCGATGAAAACCGGCCTTGGTCGCTGCGTAGACGAGCGACCAACCGCCGTTGCCGGCCAGTCGCTCGGGTGTGCGACGTCCGGCGTCGCTCGTGATGTCGACGACCCATCCCGGCAATCCAAGGCGCGGGTGGGGTTCTTGTTCGAGGGCTCGCTCGACGAAACGACGGGTGATGAGTAGTGGGGAGGTGAGGTTCCCGGTCACGCGACGGATGATGTCGGCTGCATCGTTGTCGACGAAGAGTGCGTCATTGCCGGGACCGACGTACACCGCATTGTTCACGAGGACGTCGAGGCGACCCTCCCGGGCAAAAACGTCGTCGACGGGTTCGGTGGACCGCTCGAGATCGAGTACGTCGTGGCGGATCACCCGACCCGTTCCACCCGCATCGGTGATGGCCGACATCGTCGAGGTCAGGCTTCCCGGAAGAGAATTTCCATTCGCCGGATTGACGGCGGTTCCCTCGTCCACCGTACGACCGGTGATCACGACGTGGAATCCCTGCGCGGCCAAGGAGATGGCGATGGCGCGGCCGATGCCGCGGCTGGC
>JBEGQB010000154.1:0-4860 GCA_041181165.1 Actinomycetota bacterium | reverse complement strand
TCACAAGATCGCCCTGGCCAAGGAACTCGAACGGCTGGCCATCGCCGCCGATCGACGCGTGCGCGTCGACGATTCCAATTATTCGGACTCCTTCGGCGAGGCGGCGGTGGCCACGACGACGGGAATTCGGGTTTCGGGGCGAGAGAACGGTTGCTATCTGAGTGTCGGAACACTGGCCGACGACGGTGACGAGACACAGACCGGTTTCGGATTCACGGTCGGTCGCAACACCTACGAACTCGACGTCGAGAAAGCTGCGCGCGAGGCGGCCGAGCGGGCCACTCGACTCCTCGGCGCGAGCAAACCCAAGAGTCGCCGGGTGACGGTGGTTCTCGATCCGTACGTGACGGCTCAATTTCTCGGCATCATCGGCAGCACCCTGAACGGTGAGAGCGTCGTGAAAGGGCGGAGTCTCTTCGCCCATCGATTGGGTGACGAAGTCGCCAGTCCGCTCGTGACATTGGTGGACGATCCGACCAATCCGCTCGCTTACACGGCCACCGACATCGACGGGGAGGGACTGGCGGCGCGACGCAACGTCCTCATCGACCGGGGTCGTCTCGGAATGTTCGTGCAGTCGTCGTATTCGGCGCGACGCATGGGTGTGGCGACGACCGGAAACGGTGTGCGAGGCGGAGTCGGTGGATCACCGAGTGCCGGTTGCTTGGCGCTTCAAGTCGTGCCCGGCTCGCGTTCTCAAGCAGAGATCGTTGCCGGCATCGACGACGGCATTCTGATCCAACAAGTTCAAGGGTTGCACTCCGGAGTGAATCCGGTGTCGGGCGATTTCTCGACGGGCGCCGCCGGCCTCCTGATCGAGAACGGCACCGTGGGTGCTCCGGTTCGGGAGTTCACGATCGCCTCGACCCTTCAGAAGATGTTGCTCGACATCGCCGAGGTCGGTGGTGACCTCGAGTGGTTGCCGATGCGGGCCACCGGGGTGTCGCTCGTGATCCACGATGTCACGATGAGTGGCGCCTGAGGCGCGAGGCTGTCGTCATGCCCATCCTGCACGCGATCGTCCTCGGAATCGTGCAGGGACTCACCGAGTTTCTCCCGATCTCGTCCAGCGGGCACTTGCTCCTCGTGCCGTGGCTGTTCGACTGGAACGACCTCACCGACCCCGAGATCAAGAAAGCTTTCGACGTCGCGTTGCACGTCGGAACGCTGGTTGCCGTGGCCGCCTACTTCCGCTCCGATGTCGTCGCTCTCGTGAAGGGGGGATTGGCCGCGATCTCTCGACGACCGACCACCGCCGAGGGTCGACTCGCGTGGTTGCTCGTCCTTTCGGCGGTGCCGGCTGCATTCGTCGGTGCATTGTTCGAGTCGGTGATCGACGACCACCTCGGCGGCCCGATCGTGATTGCGGTGTCACTCGCCGTTTTCGGGCTGGTGCTCTGGTGGGCGGATCGACGCGCCGGCGCTCGACGGAGCGAGGATTTCGGGCGACGTGACGCACTGCTCATCGGTGCGGCACAGGTTCTGGCCCTCAACCCGGGAACCTCGCGTTCGGGCATCACGATCTCGGCCGCTCGACTTCTCGGTTACGAGCGGGAGTCGGCGACGCGGCTGTCGTTCCTGATGAGCCTGCCGGTGATCGCCGGCGCAGCCGTCGTGAAACTGGGCGGCCTTGCATCCGACGGCGTTCCCGACGGACTGCTCGTGCCGATGATCGTCGGAACGATCACTGCGGGTGTGGCCGGATGGTTCGCGGTCTGGGGGCTTCTACGAATCGTGCGCACGCGCAACCTCGATGGATTCGTGGTCTACCGGTTCGCTCTGGCGGCCGTGGTCTTGGTGGTGGCCGCGGCTCGTTAAGCGGTGGTGCTCGACGCCGCGGTGGTCGAGCTGCTGCTCGAACTCGAGGAGTCCGATGAGGTCGAGGTGCCGGACGGCGTGGACGTACTCGAAGAACTGCTCGACGAGTCGGTGCTGGGTGTCGAACTCGAACTCGAACCGCCACGGCTGTCGGTCTTGTAGAACCCGCCGCCTTTGAAGGTCACTCCCACGGGCTGGAAGACCTTCTTCACCGGTCGCAACTTTCCGTCCGAAGGATGGGGGGCCTCGGTGAGTGCTTCGTCGGAGAACGCCTGCTGGATCTCGATGGTCTCGCCGGTATCGATGAATTTGTAGACGTACGTGGGCATGGTTGTCTCCGAGGGCGAAAGTCTATTGTCGTGACGTGGCGACCACCTCACGGATCCGCACGGCGGTGATCCCCGCAGCCGGACAAGGAACCCGGATGCTGCCGGCCACCAAGGCGGTGCCCAAGGAACTTCTCCCGATTCTCGAACAACCGGCGTTGCAACTCGTGGTGGACGAAGCCGTCGGGGCCGGAGTGGAACACATCGTGATCGTCACGAGTCGCAACAAGCCGGCGATCGAGGGCTACTTCGCCCGAACTCCCGAAGTCGAAGAAGTTCTCGAGAGGCAGGGCCGTCACCGGCTGGCCGAGCAACTGCGTCGATACGGCAACGGCATCGAAGTGACCTTCGTGTACCAGGACGAACCGCGCGGTCTCGGTCACGCCGTGGGGTGCGCGCGCGGCGCCGTCGGATCGGAGCCGTTCTTCGTCCTCTTGCCCGACGAGCTCATGGAGGATTCCTCTTTGTTGGAGTCGCTGGCCGAATTGGCCAGCGAAGGTTCGGCGGTGGCATTGAAACGAGTGCCCGCGCGTGAGGTGTTCCGATACGGAGTCGTACAGCCGGCCGGCGCAGCCCAGGTCGGGTCGCACGGTGAAGTCGTCCGCTTCGACCGTGTGGTGGAGAAACCTAAAGTGGACGACGCGCCGAGTGACCTCGTGATCATCGGACGGTACGCGCTCGACCCCGGCATCTTTTCGATTCTCGAATCACTTCCGCCGGCGCCGACCGGCGAGATCCAGCTGAGCGATGCCCTCACCGTGCAGGCGCAGAACCATCCACTCGTCGGGCTGGTGTCCACGATCGGTCGGCGCGACATCGGCAATCCGGTCGGTTGGTTGGAAGCCGTGGTCGACGCCGGTCTCGCGCACGCGGAGTACGGCACCGACTTCGAGGACTGGTTGCGCCGACGCCTCGGACGCTGAGGTCTCATCCCACTCGACGGAAGTGTCCCGGTACGTCGAGCGGTAGTCCGAAGTCGTCGACCTCGAATTCGTGGACCGGGCGATCGTCGTCGCGGTGCACGACCCACAGTCGGGGACCGAGTCGTGTGTAGTCGAAGCGAGCTCTTTCGATGGCCAGGGTTTCGGAATCGACGGTGATGGTCTCGACGTCGGCCGACTGACCGACGGAGAGGTGCAGGCGTCGGATGGCCATCGATCTCGTGAACGCGCTGCACAGAAGATCGATGTCGGCGCAACCACCCAACTCGCGGCGAACCGCACCGTTGACCTCACCCCATCGGCCTCGACCGTCGTTGGCCAACCACAGATCAGGATCGTCCATGTCGCGGAACAGGAGCATCTGCTGAAGACTCCACGACGCGTTGAAGCGAAACACGTACTGGATATCAGCCCCCTGCACGAGCCCTTCGGCCGTCCACGCTTCGTTCTCGAATCGCAGCGTCAGGGTTTCTCGGGCGCCATTCGACTCGCCGATCCATGAGGCCTGGAGCCCTTCGAGTGGAAGATGGGCGAGGTCGTGATGATCGCTCTCGGGCACCCGTTGAGTGTGCCAGCAATCCGGCGGTACCGTCGGGGGCATGGTGACGATCGAGGAAGCCCGACGTCTCGTCGTCGAGTCCCGATCGCCGTTGTCGTCGCAACGTGTCGCGATTGGTCAGGCCCTGGGATGTGTCCTGGCCGAGGACGCCGTGGCCTGCGAAGACGTGCCGCCCTTCGCGAACACTGCGGTGGACGGCTACGCAGTGCGCAGCATCGACACCGATGGGGCATCGGAATCCTCGCCCGTGCATCTGGCTGTCGTGGCCGAGATTGCCGCCGGTGCACATTCGCCCATCGAGGTCGGTTCTCGCCAGGCGGTTCGCATCATGACCGGAGCCCCGATGCCGCCCGGTGCCGATGCGGTGGTGATGGTCGAAGACACGCATTTCGATGGCAACCGTGGCCTGTTCGACGGATCGCAGTACGTGGAAGTCCGCAAGTCGGTGAATCCAGGCGATGCCGTACGCGGAGTCGGAGACGACGTCCACCGAGGCACGGTGGTGTTTCGTGCAGGCACCGAAATCTCACCGGCGGTGGCCGGGGTTCTGGCGAGCATCAACATCGGAGACCCCCTGGTCGTTCGCCGGCCGCGGGTGGCCGTGCTCTCGACCGGTGACGAACTCGTCGATGACGGTTCTCCGCTCGCGCCCGGCCAGATCCGCGAAAGCAACCGGACGATGTTGATCGGCCTCGTCGAACGTGCCGGTCTCACGGCGGTCGATTTCGGAATCGTGCGGGACGACGAAAGTGCGCTCGAACAAACTCTTCGCTTGGCCGCCGCCGAATGCGACGCGATCGTCACGAGCGGTGGGGTGAGCATGGGTGACTACGACGTCGTGAAATCGGTGCTCTCCAGGATCGCCCGCATGCACTGGATGCAAATCGCCATCAAGCCGGCCAAGCCCTTCGCCTTCGGGATGCTCGACCGACGAAACGGTGGTGAAGTTCCCGTGTTCGGTCTGCCGGGAAACCCGGTGAGTTCCCTCGTGAGTTTCGAGTTGCTGGCTCGACCGGCTCTCAGGAGGATGGCTGGCCACCTTGAAAGCGCCGATCGGCCCCGAGTGACCGCCGTTGCCGACGCTGCGTTACGTCGCCACCGCGACGGCAAGACTCACTTTCAGCGGGTCACCACCCGATTCGATGCCGATGGCCGGGTGCATGTGACGCCGGTTTCGGCACAGGGAAGCCATCAACTGGCGGCCACCGCGCTCGCC
>JBEGQB010000153.1:0-4867 GCA_041181165.1 Actinomycetota bacterium | reverse complement strand
CAGTGAGAGCCGCCTTCATGATCGGCGGCCGAGCCCGATTGGCGCCATCGGCAACCTTCAGAGCAACCGCTCTCCCGTCGGGTAACGCCACGGCAAAAACGCCTTCGGCTCCGTCTTTGGCCATGAGCCCCGGAACACCTCGCATCAGAAGTGTGACGTCGCGGGTCGGGCCACCGACCATTTCGGGATGGGACGACATCGCTCGCTGTATTCGCTGACCGGCCGACCCGACTTCTCCAGTGGCGATACGCCGGAACGACCGGGCCAGTTCGACAACCGAAAGGAGATGCGCCGGTGCACCACAGCCGTCGACTCCGTACGCCGGTGTTGCACCGCCGCTCGCGAGCGGAACGTCCTCGGTGATGGCCCGTTGCAACGGATGATCAGGCGAGAGGTACGAAGAATCCGTGGTCCAGCCCGCGGTCACACAAGTTGCGAGCATCCCAGCGTGCTTACCCGAGCAGTTGTGCTGCAGCGACGAAGGTTCCTTGCCGGCGCGAGTCGCCGATCGTGCTTCTTCTTCGTCGAGCGGAAGATCAGTGGTGTTGGCCAATGACCTTTCGTCGAGACCGAACGTATCCAGAATCCGTCGAACACCGTCTTGATGTTCGGATCTTCCGTCATGGCTGGCACACACCAACGCAAGAAGTTCATCGGGCAGATCGAGGCCGTGTCGAACCATCGAGAGCGCTTGGATCGGCTTCATCGACGAACGCGGGAAGATGGCGGCATCCACGTCACCCAACGAGAACGCGATCTTTCCGTCGGAACCGAGAGCGACAACCGCGCCATGGTGGACCGATTCCGGATGGCCACTTCGATCAGTGACGGCCAACGGGACGTAAGCCGACGACACCCGTTCGATGTCGGTACTCAACGTCCCCGCCCGCGCCGCAATCGGAGGCGCTTGCCCTTGGTTTGCTCGGAGTTGCGTTCGGCACGTGGTTTCTTCTCCGCCACGACCACGAGATGGTTGTCGATCAGCTCGTGCCGTTCTCCCGAAGCAGCGGCCAGTGCCACGGCCATCGCAGCCACCGGAAGGGCCAAGATGGCGCCGACCGGACCAAGAAGTGCGGCTCCGGCAATTGCCGCACCGAACGACACCGCGGGATGGATCTCCATCGTGCGCGCCGTGATGCGCGGGGCCACGAGGAAATTCTCGAACTGCTGATACAGAACGATCACGAGGATGACGACCAGTGCCTTGATCGGTGAATCGATGAAAGTGAGCAGAACCGGCAGGACGCCAGCGACGTAAGTGCCGATCACCGGGATGAACTGCGAAATGAGTCCGACCCAGATGGCCAACGCCACCGGTGCTGCGGTACCGATCGACTGGAATGCAATCCAATGAACGAGGGCCGACACACCGGCCAGGAGCGCACGGCTGTACAGGTACCCGCCGGTCTTGTCGATGGCGAGATCCCACGTGTCGAGGACGCGTCGTTGCCGAGCCGGCGCGAGTCGGCGACAGATCGATCGACGCATCTTGGGACCGTCGGCCACCAGATAGAAGGTGAAGAGCATCACCGAGAAACCTTGGAGCAAAAGACCGAGCGCCGTGACCGAGAGCTGCAATGCCTCGTCCTGCTGGTTGCGAATGAACTCTTGCACCGGTCCGTCCGGATCCTGGATGCTCGCATTCACCTTGTCCGGGTTGATCTGCGCACCGAAGGTGTCGTTCAAGAAGTTGACGGTTCGGTTGACATATCGCTCGGAGTTCTGCAGGAGGTCGGCGACCTGAGTGGCCACCAGCGTGCCGATGGCGACCACGAAGATCATCACGGCGACCACGAGGGCCAAGAGGATGATCAATGTGGCGCGACCGCGCTTCCATCCGCGTCGTTCGAGCCGGGTGACGCCTGGTTCGATCGCCAATGAAAGGAACAACGAGACGAGAACGAGGATCAGTAGAGAGAACAGCCGGTCGTAGGCGTAACGGATCAGGATGGTGCCGAGGAATCCGAGCCAGAAGACGACGACCGCTTTCCAGATCCACGGCGGCATGCGACGCGAGCCGAAATCGAAGCCGTTGCTCCCCGATGTGGGTTGAACATCCGACATGTGACGAGCGTACCGACCCCGACAACGCGCTCCCTCACGATGCGTGAAACGATGAGGGCGTGGCCACCGAAGATCGACAAGTCGATGGAATCATCTCGTTCCTCGAACCGGCCCGCCGCACCATCGCCGGTGCCGTGCGATCGAGGATCGTCGGAGAAGAACCGGATCGTCGTGCGGCCGAGTTGTTCACTGCGCCCGGCGAGCGATGGTTCTCCGAGGACTCCCCCATCAGGATCGTCCACTCCGATGTCTCGATGTTCATCGGTGGTCTGCGGGCTCTTCTGTTCCAGTCGCTTCATCCGTTGGCCATGGCCGGAGTCGCCCAACACAGCGACTACCGGCGTGATCCGTGGGGGCGTCTGCAACGCACCGCCGATTTCCTTGCCGCCACCACCTTCGGACCAGCCGACGAGGCGCAACGGGCGATCGACATGGTCAAGCGTGTTCATACCCGCGTGTCGGGCAACGCGCGGGACGGTCGCGCGTATCGCGCAAATGACCCCCACCTGTTGCGCTGGGTGCACATCGCAGAGCTCGACTCCTTCATCACCGCACACCGTCACTTCGGCGAGACCCCACTCGAGTTGCACGAATACGACACGTACGTGAGTGAAATGGCCGTCATCGCCGAAAAGCTCGGAGTCGAAGAACCGCCCCGCAATGTGCGCGAAGTCAAACAACAGATCGCCTATTACCGCCAGGAGTTGTCGTCGTCTCCCGAAGCCCGTGAGGCCGCCCGGTTCCTTCTCGTCACTCCGCCGCTTCCGCTCGTTGCTCGTCCGCCGTATGCACTCATCGGGGCCGCCGCGGTGAGCCTCTTGCCGCTGTGGGCCCGACGACCGCTTCGTCTCCCGTGGCTTCCGGTGTCCGAGCGAACCTTGGTCCGCCCCACCGGTGTGATTCTGAGTCGCACACTTCGCTGGGCGTTGTCCCCCGAGTCACCGAACTCGTTTCGCCCCAGCGCTTACTGATCAGCGCGACGCGCGTTTCACCAGCTGGTCGTAGAGCCCCTGCTGACACGGATCCGAGGCGGCGGTGTCTTCGGGATGCCACTGCACTCCGATCAACCATTGACCCGATCCCGTGTGCTCGAGCCCCTCGACGAGACCATCGGCGGAACGGGCCGTGATCTCGAGGCCGCGTCCGATGGTGTCGAGGCCTTGATGATGGAACGAGGCGACTCGAGCCGTCGTGGTGCCCATCGCCGAAGCCAACTTCGTTCCCTTGGTGATCTCGACATCGTGCAGGGCGTACTCCTGACCGGCAGGAAACTTGCTCGGAGCGTGCTCGACCACCCCGGGGAGATCACCGATGTGCTGGATCAGCGAACCACCAAGAGCGACATTCACCAACTGGATTCCGCGACACACCGCGAGCGTCGGCATCTTGATCGCGATCGCGGCGTGCACCAGAGCCATCTCGAAGCGATCCTGCTCGGGGTTCACGCCGTAAACGTGCGGTTGGCGGGTCTGACCATAGAGATGCGGATCGACATCGGCTCCACCCATCAACACCATTCCGTCGAATCGGTCGAGGAGTTCCGAAGCGTCATCAGCCGCCAATTCGCGAGGGCTGAGAGTGACCGGCTCGCCTCCTGCCCTCAGGATCGCATCGAGATACACGCGACCAGCGAAGGCGATCGCACTGCGAGACACCCGACCGGCGGCGGCGAGTCGACCAGCAACGGCGATCAGGGGACGCGTCATGGCGTCAGGCTAACGACCCTTCACGATCCGGCGAACCGGATCGGCGAGGTCGCCACGTCGACCGATCTTCACCTCGTCGAGTGCGAGCCAATCGGCCATCAATCTCAGTTCATCGGCCAACGCGCCCGCGACGCGTCGACGATCGACTCCTTCTTCGGCGAACAATCCTGATGCCATGAGGGCTCCGGATACCCGATCAGCTTTCAGATCCACCCGAGCGGCTATTCGTTCACCGAAGAGGAAAGGCAGAACGTAGTAGCCGAAGGTCCGCTTCGGAGCCGGCGTATAGATCTCGATTCGATAGTGGAAGTCGAACAGTCGCTCGTCTCGCCGCCGGTTCCAGACCACCGGATCGAACATGGACAGCAGTGCCATGGCGTCCACTCGACGCGGCTCTCTTGCATCGATGTGCAGGAATGCGACTTCCTTCCATCCCTCCACCCGAACGCGCCGCAGTCGTCCGGCCTCCACCAACTCCTCGATGTATCCCTTCGACTCACTCAATTGAAGTCGGTAGTAGTCGGCGAGGTCGTAAGCCGTTGCGATACCGAGAGATCGTCCGGCTTTGTCGAGGAGTTCACGATGCGCGTCGGCTCGGGATGGCGTCGGTGATTTCAGATGCTCACGCGGAATCACTCGATCGGGAAGGTCGTACACGCGGGCGAAGTCGGATCCGCGACGAGTCGCCGTGAGTTGACCGCTCATGAAGAGATACTCGAGCGCCTCCTTCGCATCGTCCCAGTCCCACCATGGTCCCTTTCGTTCGGTGCGCTCGGAGAGTTCGCCGGCCGTCACCGCACCTTGGGTTCGCACACGCTCGAGTATCGATTCGATGTAGCCAGGTCGACGACGGCGCAGATCGTGAATGGATCTCCATGGCCCGCCGACGCTCGCTTCCATCTTCCAACGCCACAATCGATGGTCCGCCGTGGGCAGATGGGCAGCGGCGTGTCCCCAGTACTCGAAGAGTTCACCTTTGGCAGTCGCGTGCGGGATCAGATGGCGCGGATGCGAGCCCAATCGGGCGAAGAGCGGTAGTTCCTGACTCCTCACCAAAACGTTCACCGAATCGATCTGAATGACGCCCATCGCGCCGA
>JBEGQB010000152.1:0-4901 GCA_041181165.1 Actinomycetota bacterium | reverse complement strand
CTTGCCGAGGCAGTTGAGCTCGAAAAGCGCGCCGATCACCACGGCGATAATGACGAAGGTCCATGCCTTGCCGGAACTGTCGACGTCGAACGCTCCGCCGTAGAAGTGAGCCGCACCGACCATGAACCACAGCATCGAGAACGAAAAGATCATGTTCTGACGGCTGGCCAGGAGTGCCCGACGACCGGCGGCCGGCGCATTGGGATCGGCCTCGCCACCGCCGAGCACATTGGCGGCGTTGGCCAGGACCGTGCGCTGGTTCTTCCAGATGACCATCCAGACGTTGGCGGCCATGGTGATGCCGAGGAGCATTCCCACGAAGATCGCCGAGTCGTGAGCAAGGTCGTTCGTCGACAAATCGCTCATGAAGTCCTGCATGTAGTCCTTGGTGACTCCGATGATCAAGAGCCCGAGCACGAGGGTGACGATCGATGCCCAGCGGAACCACCACAACGCGCGGCGGGCCAACTTGTCGATCGACACGTTGCGAGCCTTGCCTTCGTCTCCGTAGGCGGCGAAAGCTGGCACCTGCACCAAGTTGAAGTAGTACAGCAATCCGATCCAGGCGATACCGGCCAATACGTGCAGGGCGCGCAGGAACTGCGAGAACCCGTCCTGAGTGAAAATCTCCACTGTCTTTCCTCCTAGTGGGCGCCCGTGAGCGGGCGACGACTCGTTCAAAGTATCAATCCCTCGACAGGTAGTCAGCGATTGGGTCCCGATCACTCGGGTCCGGCCGAACACACGGGCACTAACCTGCACTTGCCGTTCACTCGCCCGAGAGGTCTTCATGGCGCACGAGTTCATCTACACCTGTTACAAGTTGGCCCGGCACTACCCGCCCGACCGGACCGTTCTGGAGAACATCTCGCTCTCGTTCTACCCCGGGGCCAAGATCGGCGTGTTGGGGTCCAACGGCGCCGGCAAGTCGAGCCTTCTGCGCATCATGGCCGGCCTCGACGACGGCTATTCGGGTGAGGCCCGACTCACACCTGGCTTCACCGTGGGTCACCTCGCCCAGGAGCCCCAACTCGACTCCGCCAAGGATGTCCTTGGCAACGTGATGGACGGCGTGGCGCCGGTGAAGGCCATTCTCGATCGCTACAACGAGGTCATGGCGATGTGGGGCGACCCCGATGCCGACTACGAGAAAGTCGGCGCGCTCCAAGCCGAACTCGAGGACAAGATCGCCGCCACCGACGCCTGGAGTCTCGAACGCAACGTGGAAATCGCCATGGACGCTCTGCGTTGCCCGCCCAACGATGCCGACGTCGCCAAGTTGTCGGGTGGTGAGCGACGTCGCGTCGCGCTGTGTCGTCTGCTCCTCTCCCGCCCCGACCTTCTGCTCCTCGACGAGCCCACGAACCACCTCGACGCCGAGAGCGTCGATTGGTTGGAGCGCTTCCTCCAGGAGTACCACGGCACCGTCGTGGCCATCACCCACGACCGCTACTTCCTCGACAACGTGGCCAAATGGATCCTCGAACTCGACCGCGGCCGGGGCATTCCCTTCGAGGGCAACTATTCGTCGTGGCTCGAACAGAAGCGTGATCGCCTCGAACGCGAGGAGAAGAGCAACGAAAATCGTCGACGTACCCTCGAACGCGAACTCGACTGGGTGCGCATGTCGCCCAAGGCGCGTCAGGCCAAGGGAAAGGCCCGGCTTTCCGCCTACGAGAAGCTGCAGGCCGAGGCCGAGGCCGCCGACCGCGGTCCGTCCAAACTCGAGATCATGATCCCGGCCGGGCCGCGTCTCGGCGACACCGTGATCGAGGTCGACGGACTCACCAAGGGATTCGGCGATCGACTGCTCATCGAAAATCTCTCGTTCTCTCTCCCACCGGCCGGCATCGTCGGCATCATCGGTCCGAACGGCGCCGGCAAGACCACCCTCTTTCGGATGCTGACGGGCCAAGAGGCACCCGACGCCGGACAGATCAAGGTGGGCGACACGGTGCAGCTCGCCTATGTCGACCAGAGTCGCGACTCACTCAGCCCCGACAAGACCGTCTACGAGGAAATCACCGACGGCATCGAGCACATGAAGGTCGGCAATCGTGAGATCAATGGACGCGCATACGTCGCGTCGTTCAACTTCAAGGGCAGCGACCAGCAAAAGAAGGTCGGGGATCTCTCGGGTGGTGAGCGCAACCGCGTGCATCTCGCCAAGTTGCTGAAGACCGGTGGCAACGTTCTTCTTCTCGACGAACCCACCAACGACCTCGACGTCGACACGTTGCGAGCGCTCGAGGATGCACTCGAGGCATTCCCGGGTTGCGCGGTCGTCATCAGCCACGACCGATGGTTCCTCGATCGCATCGCCACCCACGTTCTCGCCTTCGAGGGTGACAGCCAAGTTCGGTGGTTCGAGGGCAATTTCAGCGAATACGAGGCCTGGCGCAAGAAAGAACTCGGATCGGCAGCCGATCAGCCTCACCGCATCAAGTACAAGCCGCTGAGCCGCTGAGCCATCGCCATGGACCGTCGCCCGATCCTCCGAGTCATCAGAGTCTCCAGCGCGGTGATCTTCGTCGCCTCCATCGCCGGTCTCATCATCTCGTCGATCAACGGCAACAACGAAGGTTGGGTGCTCACGATCGGCATGATCTCCGCGATGACCGCCGTCATCCTCGTCGTCTCGTCGGCCGTCGCGTCCACCATTCGCCATCCGGATTTCTCCGATGTGCTCGCCGAGTCGATCGAGGAAAGAATCCAACGACTCGTGGCCGCCGGCGCCGATGAGGCCGAAGTACGGGAGATCGCTCGCATGAGCGTGAAGTTGGGTCGCGGTCTGTGACCTCGCCCTCCCACGAATCGGATCAAGCACTCGCTACGAGGGTCGCCACCGAAGCCGGTGTGATGCTCGAGCAATTGCGGGCCGAGATGTACGAGGACGGAACCCACTATTGGGACATGAAGGACGAAGGTGACGTCGCCGGACATCGTTTCCTCGTGTCGGCTCTTCAGGCCGCTCGTCCCGACGACGTCATCCTCTCGGAGGAAGCAGCCGACAATCGCCGACGTCTGCAAGCCGAGCGGGTCTGGATCATCGATCCGATCGACGGAACGAGTGAATTCGCCGAACCGCCCCGCTGGGACTGGGCCATCCATGTCGCGCTGTGGGAGAACGGGCAACTCACCGCTGGCTCGGTTGCCATGCCAACACTCGGCCGAACATTCAACGCCTCGCCGGCCGAAGTCGTGCCGCCCACCGAGCGAGAGCAACCGGTTCTCGTCACATCGCGCACACGCAATCCGTACTCGGCGGTCGTGGTGGCCAATGCCCTCGACTGCCTCGTCGGTCGACTCGGATCGGCCGGAGCCAAGACCATGGCGGTCGTCATGGGTCAAGCCGACATCTACGTCCACGACGGTGGCATGTATCAATGGGATTCGGCTGCTCCCGCGGCGGTGGCATTGGCCGCTGGATTGCACGTGAGCCGAATCGACGGTTCGCCGGTCGTCTACAACCAGCCCGACTTGTGGTTGCCCGATCTCCTGGTGTGCCGACGCGAGTTGGCCGAACGAGCATTGGCGGCCATCGGCGCCCGGCGCTGAATTCGATCACGCAGTACATTGACCTCCATGTCGTCAGCGGTGAACTCACGTCAGCCGGCCATCACCGTGGCCGCCATGGCCTCACTCGGCGCCGGCGCCATCCACGGCGGCGCGATCGGGTTGCACGCCGAGCATCCTCAACTCGCGCGCATCTTCGTCGTCTTGACGTTGCTCCAGATCGGCTGGGCTCTCATGGCCTTCTCCCGGCCCGCGCGTTGGGTCGCCCCGGCCGGTGCCGTGGTGAATGCCATCGCCGTCGGTGGCTGGCTCGTGACTCGTATCGGGGGCATCAGCTGGATCGATGGTCTGGAGGTTCGCGAGAACCCGCAAGTCGCCGACACCGCATGCGCGGTGCTCGGTGCCATCGCCGCCGCCGCCGCATTGGGTGTGGTCCTGGTCGGCCGTGAAGCGATTCTTCGCGAGGAACCGTCACGACTGCGTCTCCCCGCCGTGGGCATCGCCGCCGTCACGGCTCTTGCCATGTGGAACGGCGCCGGTCACGTGCATGGTCACGGTGCCTCGGGGCACGAAACCGCAGCCGCCCACGGTCATGACGAGTCGACGACCCACGATGACGCGGCCGCCCACGACGACACGACGGCCCATGCCGATACATCCGATCCGAGTCATACGCACACCGTCTCGGCCGATTGGCCGCGCCCCTACGACCCGGATCGAGGTATCGACATCTCGGGTGTGCCGGGGGTCAGCCCCGAACAAGAAGCACGGGCGCTTGCACTCATCGAGAACTCGCTGCGAGAACTACCCCACTGGTCCGATGTGTCAACCGCGGTCGCCGAGGGCTGGTCGTCGATTGGTGACAAGATCACCGGATTCGAGCATTACATCAATCGCTCACTGATCGAGGACGACAAGTTCCTCGATCCCACGGCCCCCGAATCATTGGTGTATCGGGTCGAGGGTGACCAACGCACACTGGTGTCGGCAATGTTCATCGCGAAGACGGGGGTCCCGATCGACGACTCGTCACTCACCGATTACGCCGGGCCCCTCATGCAGTGGCACGCCCACGACAACTTGTGTTGGGGATTGAACGATCAAGGTCGACCGGTCATCCTCGGTCTCACCGACGCCAACGGACAATGTCCTCCCGGCACGACCAAGGGTGGTGGCAACAACGCGATGGTCCACGTGTGGATCGTCCCGCACGAGTGCGGGCCGTTCGCCGCTCTCGAAGGCACCGGCGCTGGACGGGCTGCGGTGTCCGATGCCGATCGAGTCGACATGTGCAACGACCACGGTCATGCCTCAAGCACGTCGGGGACGTCGACCATCGCCGGATCGACCGACGCCGGCACGACCGCCACGATCACGACCGGCAC
>JBEGQB010000151.1:0-5005 GCA_041181165.1 Actinomycetota bacterium | reverse complement strand
GGCCAATCCGCGCAACGACATCTTCGACATCGAAGGCGTGTCGAAGGTCGCCCACGAAGCGGGTGTGCCGCTCATCGTCGACAACACGGTGCCGACTCCTTTTGGCATCCGCCCGCTCGAGTGGGGAGCCGACATCGTCGTGCATTCGCTCACCAAGTTCGTCGGTGGCCACGGAACATCGGTGGCCGGATCGATCACCGATGGTGGCAAGTTCGACTTCTCGAAGTCGGGTCGCTTCCCGAACTTCACCGAACCCGATCCGAGCTACCACGGCTTGGCGTACTGGCCGGCCCTCGGCGCTGGTTCGTACATCTTGAAGGCGCGCGTTCAGTTGTTGCGCGACCTCGGAATGGCCGTGTCTCCGTTCAACGCATTCATGTTGTTGCAGGGACTCGAAACACTGTCATTGCGCATGGAGCGCCACTGGAGCAACGCCCAGGCGGTCGGTGAGTTCCTCGCCAAGCACCCGCAAGTGGAGAGCGTCAATTACGCCGGTCTGCCCTCGAGCCCCTGGCACGAGCGAGCCAAGAAGTACTTCGGTGGCAAGGGCTTCGGTTCGGTGCTGGCGTTCAACATCAAGGGTGGCCGTGAAGCCGGTGAGAAGTTCGTGGCCGGTCTGTCGCTGCACAGTCATGTGGCCAACATCGGCGACGTGCGCAGCCTCGTGATCCAGCCGTCCTCGACCACGCACAGTCAGCTCACCGCCGACGAGCAGCTCGCATCGGGTGTGAACCCGGCCATGATCCGTCTGTCGGTCGGCCTCGAGTCGATCAAGGACATCATCGCCGACCTCGAAGCTGGTTTCGCCGCCGCCAAGTGATCGGCGGTCGGCCGCCGTTTCACTCGAGTTCGAGCAAGCCTGACGATCCGGGACCAAGTGTCCCGGCCGAGCGGTACACGGCGAGCTTGTCGCGGCTGTCCTCGATGTCGAGATTGCGCATCGTCAACTGACCGATGCGATCGAGAGGCCCGAAGGCCTGATCCTCGACGCGTTCCATGCTCAGCCGATCGGGGGCGTACGTGAGGTGCGGGCCGGTGGTGTCGAGAATCGTGTAGTCGTCGCCCCGGCGCAGACGCAGTGTGACCTCGCCGGTCACCGCCGAGCCCACCCAGCGCATGATCGGCTCTCGGAGCATGAGGCTCTGCGGATCGAACCAGCGACCTTCGTACAGGAGTCGGCCGAGGCGGCGCCCCATGGTGCGGTAGTTCTCGATGGTGCCTTCGTTGTGGATGCCGGTCACCAGACGTTCGTAGGCGATGTGCAACAGAGCCAATCCGGGTGATTCGTAGATGCCGCGGCTCTTGGCTTCGATGATCCGGTTCTCGATCTGGTCGCTCATGCCGAGTCCGTGGCGACCACCGATGGCATTGGCTTCGTGGACGAGTGCAACCTGGTCGGTGAACTCCTTGCCGTTGATCGCCACCGGCCAACCTTCGTGGAATCTGACGGCGACGACTTCGGGGGTGATCTTCACGTCGTCGCGCCAGTGCGCAACACCCATGATCGGTTCGACGATGTCCATCGGAGTGGAGAGTTCCTCGAGCAACTTCGCCTCGTGGGTCGCTCCCCAGATGTTGGCGTCGGTGCTGTACGCCTTCTCCTTGCTGGCCCGGTACGGAAGCTTGTTCGCCTGCAGGAACTCGCTCATCTCGGTGCGTCCGCCGAGTTCGGCGACGAAGGTTTCGTCGAGCCAGGGCTTGTACACCCGCAGATTCGGATTGACGAGGAGCCCGTACCGGTAGAAACGCTCGATGTCGTTGCCTTTGTAGGTGGAACCGTCTCCCCAGATGTCGACGTTGTCGGCCTGCATGGCGCGAACCAGAAGGGTTCCGGTGACGGCGCGCCCGAGGGGAGTGGTGTTGAAGTAGGTCTTGCCGGCCGTCGTGATGTGGAACGCACCGCATTGGAGCGCCATGAGGCCTTCACGAACGAGTTCGGCCCGACAGTCCACGAGACGAGCGGCTTCGGCGCCGTATTCCTTGGCCCGATCGGGGATGCCGGCGAGATCCGGTTCGTCGGGCTGACCGAGGTCGGCCGTGTATGCGTAGGGGATCGCTCCCTTCTTGCGCATCCAGGCGACGGCGGCCGATGTATCGAGGCCACCCGAGAAGGCGATGCCGACGCGTTCGCCGACGGGAAGTGACGTCAGGACGCGGTTCGCTCTCGAAGCCATGGCCCTGACGCTATCGGTTGTGGTCACTAGGGTCGCCGGAAATGAACCTCGACGGCGGTGTGCACCAGATCCCCATCTTCGGAGTCGCAGGTGAGTTGTGGTTGTGCGGCAAACATGCAATTGCCCCCGACCCGATGGCACTCCTCGATCGCATCGATCGCGCCGATCGCTCCGTGCGCGTCGTGTGTCTGGTGGAGCGTCACGAACTGGAGGGTCGATACGACTCGTATCTCGAGTGGCTCGGCTCCACCTCCACCAGTGATTGGTTTCCGATTCAGGATCTCACGTCGCCATCGGTCGATGTCGTGTGGCCGCTCTACCAACGCACATGGGACGCCCTCGACCGCGGCGAGGTCGTGATCGCGCACTGCGCAGCCGGTATCGGGCGGGCCGGCACCTTGGCCGTGGCCATGTGTTTGTTCTCCGGGATGGGTCTCGACGATGCGCGGTCGCACGTTCGTCGTCACCGACCGGGGGCCGGACCCGAGGCCGGAAGTCAGCTGTCGGTTCTGGAAGAGATGTCGACGAGGTTGTCGTCCTGACTCGGTGTCGTCCGACCGCTGAGGCCGGCGACGGAGAGCAGTAGTGCGCTGGCCGCGATCACCGTTGTCACGACCGCTCCGCCGGGTGACGAATCGCGATCGACGAAGGCCGACACACCGAGAAGAAACGCGCCACCGGCCGAGATCTGTGGGATGTACGGGCCGCGAAAGAACGACCAGACGCACACGAATGTGATGGCGAGGAACACGCCGATCACCAGGGTCGTGACGAGGGCCATGTTCCATCGTTCGTCATCGGCCCACCAGACCGGTCGGCCGATCATCTGCGAGGACGCTCCGACACCGGCCAAGGCGATGGCGATTCCGGTCCAGCCGATACCAAGGGTTCGACACCAGGTGTCGGTGAGCCGATGACGGTCGCCGCGGCCTTCGAGTATTCGATGCCGGGTCACCCGATCCTTCCGCACGAGTCGCACGTCCTCAAACTAGTGATCCGGTGACGAATGGCGGTCTCGTCCACCGGCGACGCCGGTAACTTGCCCACGTGGCCAAGGCGCACTTCGAGCGACTGTCGCTCTTCTTTCCGATGTGGAACGAGGAGGAATACATCGGCCGCACGCTCGAAGCGGCGCGTGAAGCATGCTCGACTCTGCAGGCCAGCGGCGAAATCGCCGACTACGAGATCATCATCGTCGATGACGCCTCCACCGATTCGACCGGACGTCTCGCCGACGAGTTCGCGGCCGCCGACCCGCGGGTGAAGGTGGTGCACCACCCGAAGAACCGCAAACTCGGTGGCTCCATCAAGACCGGATTCGCCACGGCGACCGGTGATCTCGTTCTGTACACGGACGCCGATCTTCCATTCGACATGGACGAGTTGCAGAAGGCCTGTCGTCTCCTGCGCCACTACGAGGCCGACGTGGTGTCGGCCTACCGTCTCGATCGCACGGGCGAGGGCTACGTCCGAACGGTGTATTCGTTCTTCTACAACGCGCTCGTGCGGCTGTTCTTCGGCGTCAAGATGCGCGACATCAACTTCGCCTTCAAGCTCTGTCGGCGACGGATCTTCGACCACGTGAAGCTCGAGTCGGAAGGTTCCTTCATCGATGCCGAACTGGTGATCCGGGCTCGCAAGTTCGGTTATCACATCGTGCAATTCGGCGTCGATTACTTCCCCCGGACTCGCGGTGTTTCAACACTCTCGTCGCCGGGCGTGATCGTGAAGATCCTGCGCGAGATGTGGCAACTCCGTGGGCAGTTGAGGTCGATCGAGCCCGTCGTTCAGCGTTGAACGCCACATCGTTCCGCCTGATCTCGGTCGAACACCAGCGATAGCCTCCGCCGTGTGAATCAGCGTTCCTCGCGCCAACGTCCGTCCGGTCGCCGGACTCCGGCGTCGGCGGGTGAGGTCAATCGCTGGTTTCCGGCCATGGCCGCGGCGGCGGTTCTGGTGGCCGTGGTTGCCATCGGAATCGGCACCTCGGATTCGTCCTCGGGGGATGGATCGAGTGGCCCAACGACCACTCCGCAGGTCGTGGTCGACTCGAGTGTGGCGCCCAAGCCCAAGCTTCCGTTGTCGCAGACCTTCGGACGCGGCGCAGCAGGTCCGGAGATCAAGTTGATCCAGGATCGATTGATCGAGCTCGGATTCGACCCGGGTGAACCCGATGGCGCGTTCGGCGAACGCACCCAGCAGGCCGTGTGGGCCTTCGAGAAGTTGGTCATGGGTGTGCCACGGGATCAGCTCACCGGCAAGGTGACGGCCGAGATGTGGAGTCGGATGCAGGATCCCCTCGTGATCCAGCCGCGTCGTCCCGATTCGACCCGCGATCACACCGAGATCTACTTGCCCGAACAAGTGATGGTCGTCTTCCACGACGACAGAGCCGTGCTCGTCACCCACATCTCCTCGGGTGACGACCAGGAGTGGTGCGAGGAAGTCACCATCGACCCCGGCGAACGCGGCAACGAAGAAGGACTCGAGCCGATCAAGGAAGGTTGGTGCGGCTTGTCATGGACGCCGGGCGGTGTCTACAAGTTCAACCGAATGGTCGCCGGTCGTCGCGAGAGTCAATTGGGTGGGATGTACAACCCGGTGTACTTCAACTACGGCATCGCCGTGCACGGAGCGCACGAGGTCCCGGAGTTTCCGGCATCGCACGGCTGCATTCGTATTCCGATGCACATCTCCGATTACTTCCAGACACTCGTGGCCAAGGGTGATCAGGTGTTCGTGTGGGATGGTGTGAAGGAGCCCGAGGATTACGGTTCGCCGCCGCCCCGTTTCAATTGGCGCGATCCGAATTACACGACGACCACGTCGAC
>JBEGQB010000150.1:0-5034 GCA_041181165.1 Actinomycetota bacterium | reverse complement strand
ATCCGATTCCGTCCGCGCTGTTCAGAAAAAACTCATCGGTCTTGGGTTCCGCGTCACCGGCGGCGCCGACGGCATGTTCGGATCGGCCACGACTCAGGCGATCTCGGCATTCCAACGAGAGCGTGGCTTCGAAGAAACCGGCAAACTCGATCTGCGCACCTACGTGGTTCTGATGTCGAGCTCCGCCCAAGGTTCGACCTCCGGGTCCTCCTCTACTGCTCCGACTCCGGAAGCATCCGACTCCGGACCCGCGGCCAAGGTGGAGATCTTCCCGGTTCAGGGACCGTGCTGGTTCACCGACACTTGGCAAGCGCCCCGCGGAGGTGGTCGAGTGCACGTCGGCGTCGACATCATCGCCCCGACCGGCAAGGCCGTCTATGCGGTGGCTGACGGGACGATCACCCGGGTCTTCTTCGATCGCCCCGGATCACTCGGTGGAAACGCCGTTCGACTGACGGCCGCCGATGGCACCTACTTCCACTACGCGCACTTCTCGAAGTTCGGTGAGGGCATCGAAGTCGGAACGAAGGTGAAGCTCGGACAGGTGATCGGATACGTGGGCAGTACGGGCAGCAGTTCGACCCCTCACCTCCATTTCGAGTACCACCCGAAGGGAGGGGCGGCGGTCAATCCCTATCCGATCGTCAAGGCCATCAACGGATGCAAGAACTCCGAACTGTGGTCGCCCCCGACCGACACGTCATCGACCACCGATTGAAGTCCTGATCGAGGCGCCGACAGCTCGTCGAACGTCGGCAACATCGAGATCGATCCATGCACCGCTCCGACGTACATCGTCGACGTCGAATCCGTCGACCCTCAACAAGTCGCTGAGCACATCGGGCTGCCACCGCAGCGACAAAGCACATTGGAAACGGGACCACTCGCGAGTGCGTCGCTGGCTCACCCCCACCAATTTGGAATCTTCCAGGAAGATCTCCCCGGGTCCTCGTCCGTCGAAGCACACGAGGTCCGACCAACGTGTTCGTACCATCGGGCCGGAGTGGGTCACGAGGTCCGAGAGCCCCAGGTCACCGAGGCCAGCCGACCAAGCATCGGCAAGCCATGTCCCCGAACGCGACAGGTCGTCGTCCCACAAGTGGTGGCCCCGGGGTATCAGAACGTCGAGCCAGACGACGCGTCCGTCTCCGACCACGACCAGCCCACCGCCACTGCGCCGCCGGGCGACTTCGACATTGTGTTGGCGACACGACTCCCGATCGATGATCTCTTCCGATTGGGTCGAGCCGAGCACAAGCGCCGTGCGCTCGCATTCGAACCACCACATCGTCGGCACCAACGCAGTCGGCAATTCACGCGAGTGATGTTCTTGTGCGACGCCGACGAAGGTTTCCTCGATGATCTCCATCAGAAGCAGGATGGCGACTAGGAGGCGCGAGCCAGATCGAGGTATGGCTTCCAGGCCTCGGGGACTCGACCCACCGAAACCGTCACCCACGCGAGTTCGCGCGGCGCTTTGGGTGGGCGGGCGAGTTTCATTCCCGCCTCGTCCGGCGTGCGATCGCGCTTGTCGAGGTTGCATCGACGACACGCAGCAGCGACGTTCTCCCAGATGTGCAGCCCACCGCGCGAGCGCGGCATCACATGATCGATCGAGTCAGCCACTCCCCCGCAGTACTGGCACCGGTGTTCGTCGCGCGCGAAGACCGCTCGTCTCGACAGCGAGGTCCGCCGGTGATACGGCACCTTGACCACGTATCGAAGACGGATCACGACCGGGTTCGGCACCGACGTCGAGGCCGAACGAAGAACCGTCCCGTCGTGCTCCACGACATCTGCTTTGTCGGAGAGAACCAAGCAGGCTGCCCGTCGGGCCGGAACAACGCTCAGCGGCTCGTAGGTCGCATTGAGAACGAGCGCGCTCCGCATCGTGTCACCTCACCCGTCGCCGGGTGCCCCTCGATCCCACGAACGAATCCACTGCAGGTATTTCAGCACATCTTTTGGATCGAACAGCGCGGTTTCCGATCCGTAATAGGCCTCTTTGCGGAATCGGAGGTAATCCGCCGGGGGCAGCGGCAGGAACGGTCGATTGCGCCACCACCGCGTGGGCAGCATCCGGACATAGGCCGTGAGCGCCGCCCGCCACAATCGGGGTCGGATCAGTACTGCCGACAGCACAGCGAAATTGTTCCGCCATCGACCGATCAGGGAGGCGCGCCGAGTCATCTCGGCTCTTTGGGCAGGCCGAGAACCATCTCGCCGATGATGTTCGACTGGATCTGCGACGATCCCGCGTAGATCGTCCCTGCCCGAGCATTGAGGAACGAGCCCACCCAGCTGGCCGAACTGTTCGGCGCCGACCGGTCGTCAGGCTGGAACGCGTTGCTCGGCATGCGTCCGGTTGGACACAAGGCTGCTGCGCCCAAGATCTCGAGAGAGAGTTCGGTGACTTCCTTGTGGTACTCACTCCAGTAACGCTTGAAGATTCCACCGTCGGGCCCCGGGTGATGACCGGCGAGAAACTTGGTCAGAGTGCGCAAGCCGAGGTACCGCATCACCTGAACCTTGCTGTAAGCCCAAGCGAGTCGTTGCCGGACACGAGGATCATCGGCTACACCGCATTCCTTGGCCAACAAGAGGAGCCGATCGATCTCGGCCTGGAACCGAACCGGTACGGTGGCCGCCCCCTCGCCGCGCTCGTACCCGAGCAGAGTCATGGCGACGGCCCAGCCGTTGTTGACGCCGCCGACGACGTTCTCCTTGGGGCACGTGGCATCGGTGTAGAAGACCTCGTTGAACTCGCTCTCTCCACTGATCATCTTGATCGGGCGCACTTCGATGCCGGGCTGCCTCATGTCGACGAGAAGGAACGAAATTCCCTTGTGCTTGGGCGCGTCCGGATCGGTGCGCGCCAGAGTGAAGATGTGGTCGGCGAGATGCCCAGCCGACGTCCAGATCTTCTGTCCGTTGAGGATCCACTGATCTCCGTCGAGCGAACCTCGCAGGGCGAGACTTCCGAGATCGCTGCCCGCGTTGGGCTCGCTGTAGCCCTGACACCAGATGTCGTCATTGGCCAGGATGCGCGGCAAGTAGTACTTCTTCTGCTCTTCGGTCCCCCAGCGCAACAAGGTGTTGCCGAGCATCGTGATTCCAAAACCATCGTTCGGACCACCGGTAGGAACTCCGGCCTTGGCGAATTCCTCGGCGAGGATCACCTGCTCGAGAGCCGAGAGCCCACCCCCGCCGTACTCAGCAGGCCAACCCGGAGCGAGAAAACGTTCGGCGTGAAGAACTTTGCGCCAGTCCATGACCCACGTTCGCACCTCATCAGCCGCCAGTCGTCCGATGCCGGGAAAGTCCTTCGGTAGCGCTCGTGCAAGGAACGCGCGTACCTGACGACGGAACGCTTCGGCTTCTTCGGTGTAGGTCGGGTTCACGACGGCGAACTTAGTCTCCCTGCAACCCGCCCAGGCCCTTCCACGCGAGTGCCGCCGCCCCCACCAATCCGGAATGCGGACCGAGACCGGCCGGCACGATCTTCAGAGGTTTGGTGAACGACAGTCGTGAACGCTCGACGAATTCACGTCCCGCCGCGTCGAGGAACGCATCTCCCCAACCCAGACCGATGCCACCCCCGACGACTGCCAATTCGATGCTCGTGAGCGCGGCGACCGACGCAATCGCCCGACCGAGGAGCGCTCCGTTGCGCTGAACCAACACCGGCTTCGCATAGCGAGCCTGCTGTCCGGTTTCCTCCTCGACGGCCACTCCGGATGCGTAGGCCTCGAGACATCCGAATGCACCACATCGACACGGTCGACCATCAGGCTCGACGATGACGTGGCCGATGTGCCCGGCATTGGTCGAGTTCCCGCCCAACAGGCGCCCATCGACGACCAATCCACCGCCGACCCCGGTTCCGACGATGACGGCGATGAAGTTGCGACAACCTCGCGCTGCACCGCGCCAACCTTCACCAAGAGCGAACGCCTTGGCGTCGTTGTCCACGAACGACTGCACGGCGAGCAGTTCACCGAGAGCCGCGGCCAGGGGGAAATCACGCCAGCCGGGGATGTGCATCGGCGAGACCTGTGCACCATGTGGTTGCATCGGGCCACCGCAGCCCGCCCCACACGCAACGATGTCGATGTCGGATGCCGCAGCTCGAATACGAATCAGCAATGCAGACAGGGCAGACCACGGATCCCGGACCGGGGTGGCGATCCGATCCCGAACGACGATGGCGCCGTCCTCCAGCACGACGGCAGCAGCCAACTTGGTTCCGCCGATGTCGACGGCGATGACTCCCCGCTGGCGCGGGATATCAGTCGGTTCGACGCGAGACACCGGCACGGGCCTTGCGAATCGCTCCGGCCACGTCCTGGATTCCGGCCCGACCGATCGCCCGGGCGTTCCGTTCGATGACGGCGAGAAGCACGAGCATGCCGATGAAGACGACGAACGCTGCAACGAAGTGCAACTGCAAAGCGACCACCAACAATGCCACACATGCGATCAAGCCGAGCACGGACCAGCGGACGAGACGAACCGAATGCTGGTACAGACCCGAGGGGGACACGGCCTTGGCGAAGTCGGAGTCGTTCTGCAACTCGGCTTCGATCTGCCGCAGGATTCTCTGCTCGTCATCGGAAAGACTCACTGCCCTCACACCTCCTCGATCGTCGATACTGCCCGACTCATTGTCCCAGACAATCCACCCGAGGGCAACGCGTTCCCGGTGCTTCTATACCGACTCGGCTCCCGGTCCGTTCCCCGAGTCCTTCGTCTGGACCTCGGCGTCGGGTCCCCACGGAGTCGAACGGCGTCGGCGCGCCGCACCGGCCGGTGAAATCGCGTCCTGACCGAAACGCTCACGAATCTGATCGATGGCCCGACTTGCCGGAGCCCAACGCCGGTCCAAGGACGAGACGTCGGTCGAGGTATCGGAGGTCGGCGAGTCGAACAAGGACATCTGCTCGACCGGTTCGACGAAGTTGGCGACACTGACACCCACCAAGCGGACACCAATCGATGGATCGAACGAGTCGAGCGCGGGCACGAGCGCCGCCA
>JBEGQB010000149.1:0-5054 GCA_041181165.1 Actinomycetota bacterium | reverse complement strand
CTATGAACTCTCCATCGTGCCGATGTTGGCGGCTCTGCTTCGATATCTGCTGGTCCTCGAGCAGGGACAAGGTGGCGCTCCTGAAGAGATCTTCGCCGCCGATCGGGTGCTGCAGCTGATGGGGATCATCTGGTTGGCCTGCTTCGGCCTCGGGGTGTACGTGGGCTGACCCTTCTCCTGGGTATCGGTAGGCTTGGATCTCCATGGGCCCCGACTACCGACGTGTCGAGCTGTCCGGCTGGGGTCGAACGTCGCCGACATCGGCATTGCTGGCCGAAGTCTCGGTCCCCGACGTCGCTGAACATCTGAAGGACTCATCGGGTCGCGGGATCCTCGTTCGGGGCCTGGGTCGAAGTTACGGTGACGCCGCGCAGAACGCGGGAGGTCGCGTGCTGACCCTCGCCGATCGAGCGTCGGCTGCGGTCATCGACGAATGCAACGATGCCGTGACCGTCGGTGCCGGTGTGAGCCTCGACGAACTGATGCGCTTGCTCGTCCCGCGTGGCTACTTCGTCCCCGTCACGCCGGGTACCCGCTACGTGACCGTCGGTGGGGCCATCGCGTCGGACATCCATGGCAAGAATCACCATGTCGAGGGAAGTTTCGGAAATCATGTGATGCGCATGGCCGTGATGACGGCGTCCGGAGAGATCCTTGAGTGTTCCCGAGAATCACATCCAGATCTCTTCTGGGCGACGATCGGTGGCATGGGGCTCACGGGTGTCGTGCTCGAAGCAACTTTCCGGCTCCTGCGCATCGAGACCAGCCGCTGCATCGTCGACACGATTCGCTGTCAGAACCTCGATCAGTTGATCTCCGAGATGTCGACCGGGGACGAGGACTCCCGCTATTCGGTGTCATGGGTCGACCTCCTGGCTACCGGCAAGAAGTTCGGTCGCAGTGTGTTGTGGCGTGGAGATCACGCACGTCGTGCGGATCTCGATTCCCGGTCGGCGGCCGACCCGTTGGCGTACGAGCCCCGGCAACTCGTTTCGGTGCCTCCGCTCGTGCCGGGTCCCGGTTTCGTGAACTCATTGTCGTCGCGGATCTTCAACGAGATCTGGTTCCGCAAGGAACCCGAGCGTCGAACGGGTCAGATCAAGACCATTCCCTCCTACTTCCATCCACTCGACTCGGTGGGGGCATGGAACCGCCTCTATGGACGCGGTGGCTTCGTGCAGTACCAGTTCGTCGTGCCATTCGGGGAAGAGGAAGTCTTCGCCCGGATCATCGAGCGCATCGTGGCTTCGCGTCTGGCCAGTCCGCTCGTGGTTCTCAAGAGATTCGGCGCGTCCAATGACGCCCCGCTGAGTTTCCCGATGCCCGGTTGGACCCTCACCGTCGACATGCCAGCGGCTGCCGAAGGTCTGGCGGCTTTGTCCCATTCACTCGACGAACTGGTGTTGTCGGCAAGAGGTCGTCATTACCTCGCGAAAGATGCTCATACATCGGCTTCGGTGATCCGGGCCGGCTACCCACGCCTCGCGGAGTGGAGAGCGACTCGCGACAAGTGGGATCCAGAGGGCGTCTTCGTGAGCGATCTGGCTCGTCGTCTGGAGTTGGTGGGCTGAAATGCACAATGCAATGGGAGAACCGCAAAACATCCTGGTTCTCGGTGGAACGAGTGAGATCGGCGTGGCCATCGCCCGACGGTTGATGGCGCCGATGACCAAGCGTGTCACCCTGGCCTGTCGACGTCCCGAAGAGGCGGCACTGGCCGTGGCTTCACTGGCTCGTCCGGGAGTCGTCGTCGAGGCCGTGAATTTCGAGGCAGTCAACGTTTCGGGTCACACGGAATTCGTTCGCGACGTCGTGGATCGAACGGGTGATCTCGATGTCGTGGTGCTGGCATTCGGACAATTGGGCGACCAGGAACGTTTGGAAGGTGACCCTGCGTCAGCCGCAGATCTGATCAACGTGAATTTTTCCGCCGCCGCATCGGTGAGCTTGGCCGTGGTCGCGCAGTTGAAGGCCCAGGGTCATGGTCGCCTCGTCGTTTTGTCGAGCGTCGCCGGCGAGCGAGTTCGCAAGTCGAACTTCGTCTATGGGGCTTCGAAGGCCGGACTGGACGGATTCGCCCAAGGATTGTCGGATTCCCTCGTCGGTTCGGGCGCTGGAGTTCTGATCGTTCGTCCTGGTTTCGTTCACTCGAACATGACTGCGGGGTTGAAGCCGGCGCCGTTCGCCACTTCACCTGATGTCGTCGCCGAGGCGGTCGTCAAGGGTCTGAAATCGAACCGTCGCATCGTGTGGGCTCCATCCATTCTCCGATGGGTCTTCATGATCCTTCGGCACGTGCCCGCTCCGTTATGGCAGCGGCTTCCTCTGGGCTGAAGCCCTCGCCTGGTGGCGCTGGTCGGCCATTGCACGTCGGTGTACAGGTGCCGTCGGGGCGCGGTGGGACCGGCACCAGAACTTCCACCGCGTAGTCGACCCGCGGTTGATACGGAGGGTCGTATGGTCCGATGTCGTCACCAGTCGAGCAACGCTCGTACAACCGAATGACGTCGGCCTGATACGACCCCCGAAGACAGAAGCTGCGCTCGACGACCTGATTCGGAAGATCCGACCCGAAGACGATCGAGTCGTTCGGCTCGATCCAGCCGCTCCAGAAACGGGTCAGGATCAGCCAATCGGCGCTGGCGACATCACCAGCGAGTCGCGACCCTTCCTCATTGGCCAGACCCGGATCCATCTCGATGAAGTAGGTGGCGGGGGTGAGTTCGGGGAACAAGTAGTAGAAGAACGCGTCGCTGTAGGCGGTCTGTCGGAGGTCGACTGGACCGACGAGGAGCCGTTGACCGGGTTCGGACAATCGGTCGAGGTCGGCGATGACTTCCTGAGTGGCTCGCCATGGGCGGGTGTCGCCGAGGTTGAAGGTCCGACCGTTGCGTTCGACCATGAGAGCAGTCGATTCTCCGGTCAGCGATCTCTTGACCAGATCGACGTATGTCCGAGCGGTGAAATGTGGGGCGACGACGAGAACGAGAGATGTGAGCGCAACCACTCCCAGACCGCGACGCAGTGTCGGATGGACTCGTGGCGCGCGCCATCGGGCGAGATCGGCAATGGCCACGATGGCGATGGGCCAGGAAATGCAGGCGACCCAATTGAAGTGCGCCGAGTCCGGTCGTTGGAGGGCTTGGGGGAGCAGGCCCACGCCGAACATGGCCACGGCACCGAGCGCGGTGGCGCGATTCGAGTCGAGGCGGGGGCTCACGCGTCGGGAAATGACGACGACGGCGAGCGCGACGATCGGAAGCGCGAAGAACCACAAGAAGAGCTGCTTTGCTCCGCTCAGGCTGGGCAAGCCCCACCACGGCGCGAATTTCTCTCCGATGACCTGGAGTGCTCCGTCGAGGTGATCCCAACTCGGCGGTCGAGGCAGTTCGCGGCCCCCACGAAGTTCGAAGACGGGCTCGATGAAGACGCCACGGATGAACGCATTCGGTCCGGCCTGGACGAGATGCACCCACACGGAAGTGAGACCCACGATCATCCCCGCTGCGAATCGCCGGATCGGGTCGGGGCCGAGTTCCCGCCGTTGCCGGACGATGAGCCAGACGACTCCGAGTCCGAGCGCCAATATCAGGTCCGGTCGAAAGGTGAGGGCGAGGCCGGTGAGAAGGCCGGCGCCGGCGAGTGATCGCGTGCGGCGCGCGTCCGTCGTGTGTGTGGCGCGGATGGCCAGGATCACCGCCCAGAGCCCGAGACCGACGGCACCTGACCACGCGAGAGCCTGCAGGCCGATGGGTGTCAGTACGAACACCAGCGATGACACGGACACGCAGACCGCGGTGATCCTTCCCCAAGGTCGAGTCACGACATACAGGCCGAATACCACCAGGAGATGTTGAAGCAAGCCGAACGTCCGCTCGGAAGGAAGTGACACTCCGAAGATCCGGTACCACAGAGATAGTGCGTGCAGGGAGCCGGGTCCGTAGAGGTGAAGGAAGTCGACGTTGGCGACGGCGCCCTTCATGACGCGCTCGGGGAAGACGAGCATGAAGCCCTCCTCCATCGTGCTACCAGTGGCGCGATACAGCGACGGCAAGGCGAGGCCAACGGCGACACCGATCGATGCGATGGATGCCCATGTCGCCGACGCCGAACGCCCGATGGCATTTCGCCAACGAACCTCGCCTCCGAGGACGAACGGGGTCGAAGGCATCGGTTCGTGACGGTGGTCGATCGACATCGGCCATCGTCGTCGCCAGCGGTCGAGCAACGGGACCATGCCCACGGCGCCGAGGACGCACAGAACTGGTTCGGCCGGTACTCGGAATCGAGTCGTCCCGTAGGCGTAAGCGGCGGTGAGGGTGACTCCGATCACGAGGGACATGAGCGGAAGGACTGGTACTCGACGGCGCCGAAGCACGAGGCCGCCGACGAGCGAGAATCCGGCGAGTGCGTAATAGACGAGGAGACCGGCTCGGGCCGCTGTTTTGTTGCGTCCTTCGATCGGGGCGAAATCGGCGTTCTGCCAGGGGCGGAAGAGTTCCCACTGGCGAAGCACTCGCGCCGTGATCACCTTGGGTAGTTCCCCGGCGTGTTCACGCGCGTAGTCGAGTCCGAGTCGTCGCCAATGGAGCGACTTCGCCGCTTCGTCACCGGTGGCATCGAGGCCTTCGGCTCGGAGTTGTTCCTGACAGTCGTAGAGCCAGAACCCGAGGAACTTTCCACTGTACGTTTCGTCGCAGTTCGCGTACACGAAGAGTTCGTTGCCGTTGGTGGAAAGGGGAACGAAGTTCTCGAAGGACCGTGCATTGCGGATCATCCATGGAGCCAGCACGATCAGACACGCGAGGCCGGCCGCAACGAGTTGACGCCATCGTTCGCGTCGTCCGAGTGGGCGGTGAAGAAGAATCCAGGGCACGATCAGTACGACTGCCAGAAGCAAACCCTCGCCTCGGGTGAGGGCGGCCAGCCCGGTGATGGCACCCATGCCGATGGACCAACGCAGCGCCGGACGCGACCGCCATCGGTACGCGCAGTACACGACACCGAGGCAGCAAAGAGCCATGAGCCCTTCGGGGAACATCACGCTGTCGACG
>JBEGQB010000148.1:0-5061 GCA_041181165.1 Actinomycetota bacterium | reverse complement strand
CGACGACCGATCACTGGCTGGGGCCAGCCTCCGGGCTCGCCATTCATTCCCGAATTCTTGCGGGCCTTCGACACGAGGTCGGCAACGATCGGTCCGAGCTTGGTCGGATCGTCAACGGGGGCCACGCGCGGGCCGCGCACCCACCCTTCGGCCACGGCGAGGACGTCGCCACTGGCCTCGAAGACGCGTCCGGTCACTCCTTTGGACTCCTCAGAAGCCAACCAAGTGACGATCGGCGCGATCCATCGCGGCGAACGTCGTTCACGATCCTCGTCGGTCTCTGGTGCCGGGCCGAGACCTTCGGTCATACGGGTCAGAGCCACCGGCGCCACCGCGTTCACGGTGACTCCGTAGCGTGCCATTTCAATGGCCGCGATGTTCGTGAATGCCGCGATACCGGCCTTGGCCGCTCCGTAGTTGGTCTGGCCGGCATTGCCGTAGATCCCCGATACCGATGTCGTGTTGATGATGCGACCATCGACGGGCTTTCCGTCCTTCGATCGCTCCCGCCAGTACGAACATGCGAAACGACTCGGGGCGAAAGTTCCCTTGAGGTGAACGTTGATCACCGCATCCCACTCCTCCTCGGCCATCGAAAAGAGCATGCGGTCGCGAAGGATGCCAGCGTTGTTCACGATCACGTGCAGATCGCCAAAGGCATCGATGGCGGTCTGGATGAGCCGCTGTGCACCGTTCCAGTCGCTCACGCTGTCGCCATTGGCGACCGCCTGACCGCCCATGGCCTTGATCTCCTCCACGACCTGTTGAGCAGGAGAGAGATCACCACCGCTGCCGTCGACATTTCCGCCGAGGTCGTTCACCACGACCTTGGCGCCTTGCGCAGCGAGGCTCAACGCGTGTTCCCGCCCGATACCCCGACCGGCTCCGGTCACGATCGCAATTCTTCCTTCGCACAACCTGGCCATGGGTTCCTCCGGGACGTGGCCCGAAGGCCTGTGACTTCTGCGATGACGATCTTAGGAACGGTCATCTGGTCGGGCACCAGCCGACCGCCACTCCTAACCTTTCCCCGTGCCTGCGACCGAACTCGTCGACCTCGTCGTGATCGGAGCCGGGCCGGCCGGGACGGCAGCGGCGATCACTGCCCGGCGGGCCGGACTAACGGTGGTGGTGATCGACAAGGCGCGATTCCCCCGGGACAAGTGCTGTGGGGACGGCCTGACGACGCTGGCGTTGCGTCAACTCGAGTCGCTCGGATTCGAACCGACATCAGTTCCTTCGTGGCAGGACGTCGACGAAGCGTGGCTCCGTTCTCCGAGCGGTCGCGAGGTCCGTCTTCCACTTCCCCGAGGTGGCCGTTTCGCCGCCGTGACCCCACGCCTCGAACTCGATCAGGCGCTCGTGGACCTCGCGCGCGCAAACGGTGCCGAAGTGCGCGAGGGGCGATCATTCGCCGGACTCACGGTTTTCGACGATGCTCTCGTCGTCGACACGACGTCGCAAGACGGCGACCGGAAGATTCGCGCGCCATGGATCATCGCCGCTGACGGAATGTGGAGTCCCGTGCGCCGATCGCTCGGACTCACGCCGCCTGATTATCTCGGCGAATGGCACGCCTTTCGTCAGTACGCATCGAACGTCACTGGTCCGGCGGCCGAACGTCTCATCGTGTGGTTCGATGAAGATCTGCTTCCCGGGTACGCGTGGAGTTTTCCTCTTCCCGGAAAACGGGCGAACTTCGGTTTCGGCGTACTGCGAGACGGTGAACGTCGCGGACGCGACATGAAACAACTCTGGGCGGATCTACTCTCCCGACCGCACATCGCCCTCGCTCTCGGTCCCGATGTGCAGATGGAGGGTCGACCGACTGCTTGGCCGATTCCGGCGCGCATTCACACCGCTGTCACCGGTTCGGGAAGAGTGCTCTTCGTCGGCGATGCCGCCATGGCGACCGACACCCTCACCGGCGAGGGGATCGGCCAGGCGCTGCTCACCGGCGTCGAAGCCGCCCGTGCGGTGACAACAGGAGGCGATCCGGTGGATGTTCGACGCCACTACCGGCGCGCCGTCGATCATCACCTGCTCGCTGATCATCGAATGTCGGAACGTCTGTCACGAGTACTCGCTCGTCGCCGTGGCGCCCGTGGAGCGATTGCAGTTCTCGACCACGCCGGCGACTGGGGCCGCGAGAAGTTCGCCCGCTGGATGTTCGAGGACGAGCCTCGCGCCATTCTTCTCACTCCTCGACGGTGGCATCGAGGCCTGCTCCGCCAAGAAGGCGCCTACTAGCGACTCGGCCCACAGCGGGTACGGTGACGTCCATGAAGACCCGCCTGACCGAACTCCTCGACATCGAGCACCCCGTGATGCTCGCCGGCATGGGTGGAGTCTCGTATTCGCAGCTCGTGGCCGCCGTGAGCGAAGCGGGTGGCATCGGAACATTCGGGGCCGCGCCCATGCGGCCGGGGCAGCTCGACGAAGAGATCGTGATGGTGAAGCAACTCACCGCCAAGCCCTTCGGTGTCGACTTGCTGACCGCCGTACCCGGCCAACTCGAGCGCGATGTCGAGAGCATCATCCGCGGCGGCGCCCGCATCTTCGTCGCCGGTCTCGGCGTCCCGCGCGAGATCGTCGACGTCCTCCATCAGAACAACATCCTCGTCGGGTCGATGTGCGGCAAGGTTCGTCACGCCGTTGCCGCAGTGGCGAGTGGATGTGACTTCGTGGTGGCACAGGGAACCGAGGGTGGTGGGCACACCGGCACCGTGGCGACCATGGCGCTCGTTCCTCAGGTCGTGGACGCCGTCGGCGAGAAAGTGCCGGTGGTGGCGGCCGGTGGACTCTTCGATGGTCGCGGTCTCGCCGCATCCCTTGCCCTCGGGGCCGATGGTGTCTGGATGGGGACCCGATTCATCGCCACCCCGGAGGCGCATGCACCGCGTGCCTACAAGGAAACGCTCGTCGCCCTACCCGAAGACGGCACCGTCATTTCGCGTGCGTATACCGGCAAGACGTGTCGTGTGGTGCGCACCGACTGGACCAATTATTTCGAGGAACACCCCGAAGAGTTGAAGAAGTTCCCCGAACAGGCCTTCGAGTCGGCCAAGGCCGGTGCAAACCACATGGGGGCCTCACCCGATGTGGACGTCGATCCGAAACGCGAATTCATGCCGTGTGGTCAGGGAGTCGGCGCCATCACCGGCCTGACTCCGGCCGGGGACATCGTGCGTCAGGTCGTGGCCGAAGCCGAGCGGGTCATCGCCACCATGCAACGCGTTCGCGCCTGAGCACTCGACGAACAGCCATGTGGAACCTGTTGCGCTCGAACGCGGACTTCCGCCGAATGTTCGGCGCGCAGGTGATCTCGTACCTCGGTGACTGGTTCAGTTTCGTGGCCGTCGTCGGACTCGTCGACGATCTCACCGGATCGAACTTCCTCGTCTCGCTGGTGATGGTCGCTTTCTCGCTGCCGTCGTTCATCGCTTCTCCGATCGCCGGACCGATGGTCGATCGCTTCGACCGACGGCGCATCCTGATCGTCGTCTCGGTGGTCCAGGCCTTTGCCGCACTCGGAATGCTCGTCGTCAGCAGCGGGACGGTGTGGCTGGCCTTCGTCTTCCAGAGCTCCGTATCGGCGCTGGCCGCACTCGTCGGGCCGGCCACGTCGGCAGCCATTCCGAACATCGCACGCGATCAGGAGGAATTGAGACTCGCCAACTCGATTCTCGGCTCCACCTGGGGCGTCATGCTCGCCATCGGAGCGGCAATCGGAGGCGTCTTTGCGTCGGTGTTCGGTCGCGACGCGTGCTTCGTGGCCAATGCGGTCTCGTTCGTCGCGGCGGGCATCCTCTTTGGCTCCATTCGTACGCCGATGCAGGCACCTCGTGACCCGGCTCTCCGTAGGTCGCGTCTCAGGCCCGTGGCCGACATGCGCGAGGCCCTCTCCCACGCGCGCAAGGATCCCGTGCTCCTCGCACTGATCCTGTCGAAGACGACCTTTGCGGTGGGAAGTGGGGTGGTGTCGCAACTGGCCGTGTTGGCGTCCGACGTCTTCAAAGGGGGTGACGCATCCCGGGGAATTCTCATCGGCGCACGCGGACTCGGTGCCGGCATCGGACCGATCTTGGCGTCGCGTTACACCGGCAACGACATCGGTCGCGTCATCCGGGTGTGCGGGTACTCGAGCCTCGTGTTCAGCTGCTGTTACATCCTCGGTGCCTGGATGCCGATTTTCGTTCTGGCGGCGATCTTCATCACGATGGCTCACCTCGGCGGCGGGGCTCAGTGGACATTGAGCACGTTCGGGTTGCAGATGCGCTCACCGGACGAAATGCGCGGACGGATCATCGCCGGCGATTTCGCGCTCGTGACCCTCATGATGTCGGTCACCAGCGCGTCGGCTGGTGTGCTGTCGGACGCGATCGGCGTGCGCGCCGCGATCACATCGTTCGCCGTTGCCGCGGCAGTCGCCTCGGTGGTTTACGTCAACGCGACGCGGCATCTGCACACGCAGCTGCCGCATCAGTGAGCACTTGCGCCCGACGGTCGTTGGCCAGGTTGGTGGCCATCTGATTCATCACGTAGGCGAACCCCAGCTCGCGTTCGGGTTGCGCGAATGCCACCGAACCACCTGCTCCCGGGTGACCGAAGGATCCGGGACCGGCGTACGGCGTGAACTGGCCATGGGTCATGAAACCCATGCCGAACGTCGTCGGCATGATCAAACACGCATCGGGTTCACCGTTCGGAGTCACCGTGCGGCGAGCGGTTTCGACCGTCGAGGGTGCAAGCAATCGAATTCCGTCGACTTCACCGATCGTCGCTGCGTAGATACGGGCCAGGCTCCGCGCGTTGGTGATGCCGTTCGCCGCCGGGATCTCCGCGGCGTGAACGTCGCGACGATTGAAGGTGCCGTCACCGCCGAAAGCTCCGTTGAGCGAGAGCGCCTGTCCACCGGGCGAGTTGGGCCCCATGAACTGCTCGAGCATGGCCTTCACGGCCGGATCGACGTCTTCGGGCGTTTGGTTGAGTCCGCCGATCATCGGCGACACGCGTGATTCGTGCGCTTCTGGTAGACCGATCCAGAGTTCGGCCGCCAGC
>JBEGQB010000147.1:0-5069 GCA_041181165.1 Actinomycetota bacterium | reverse complement strand
TCCGCACGTCGGCCGCCAAGGGTCGCATCAGCGGCGATCTCGAGCGCTCGGCCATCGTGCTCACCGAGGCGTGTCTCGATGAATGTGTGGAGGCACTGGGTTCGGCGGCCGAAGATCCGAGTGAAGGACAACTTCTGTCCGTGCTTCCCGACATCATCAAGAAGTACGGCGTCGCCACGACCCAAGTGATGCTCGCCAGCGTGATCTGTGGTGAGGCCGTCGCCGCTCCGGTGATCACCCGCATCCTGAAGAACGACGACGTGCTCAAACTTCCTCCGCCCGAAGCCATCACCACCGCACCGGTCGTCATCGAGAAGGAATCGAACCCCGAGCGCGAAGCCCTCAAGGAGCAGCGCAAGGCTCGTCGGGCCGCCGAACAGGAGGCGGCCCGTCGCCGTCGCGAACAGTCGGCGAAGGCGAAGCGCCGCTAGAAACGCGTGAAGCGCCGCTGATCAGTCGCGGCGCAACGCCGGCTCGTCCGGCACTCCCGCATCGAGCGGCACACCGGTGCTGTTCAAGAACATCGCCACCAGGTGATAGTTGCCCACGGTCGCAATCAGATCGAGAACTTGTTCGGTGTCGTACACATCGATCAAGGCGTTCCACGTGTGATCGCTCAGCGACTGATGCTGATGCAGTTCGTCGGCCGCCGTCATGAGCAACCGATCGTGAGGCGACCACGAAGGATCGTCACTCCCCACTTTCACCGCTTCGATCTCGGCGTCGGTGATGTCGCACTGACGGGCGATCACCACGTGCTGACCCCACTCGTAGACCGACCGACAGTTCCAGCCGGTTCGCAGAATGAGAAGTTCTCGGTCGCGCGCCGACAACGAATTCTTCGACAGAACATGCGTTGCGAACACCAACCAGCGCTTCAACATGTCGGGGTGATTTCCGAGCACACCGAAGATGTTCAACGGATCTCCGTTGGGTCCGGTGAGCCCCTTGGAGTACAGATCGACGAGACGCGGATCGCCATCGGACTTACGAACCGGCAACCGCTGGCTCACGACGCCACCAACGCACCTTCGTGTTCGAGCAGCCACTTCTTGGCCGCCATCCCGCCGGCGAAACCGGTGAGCGATCCGTCGGCTCCCACCACCCGATGGCACGGCACCACGATCGGCAACGGATTACGACCGTTGGCCGCACCCACCGCTCGAGCCTTCTTCGCGTCACCGAGTCGGCGGGCCTGTTCTCCGTACGAGATGGTCTCGCCGAATCGGATCGTGCGCAGTACCTGCCACACGCTCTGCTGGAAGTCGGTGCCCAGCGGCTCGAGCGGAAGATCGAATTCGTGTCGTCGGCCAGCGAAGTACTCGCCGATCTGTCGAATGGCCTCGGTCAGAATCGGTGTGGAGGCCTCGACCCAGCCCTGATCAGCCGGGCCGACCGGAGGCAACTGCACCTCGCGCAGGCCGTTGGGCGACGCCACCAAGCGCAACTCACCGATCGGGCTCGACAACATCTGAAACGAGAGCTGGGGCATGGGCCATCTTGGCTCACCCACGGAGGTGCCGGACAACGTCGGGTTTGTTGTACGGTACAACTACTTGACTATGAGCGACATCGGTACTCCCCCCGCCCTCACGCAACGGCAGATCTACACGGTGTTCGGGGGCGTGATGGCCGGCCTTGGCCTCTCGGCCCTCGACGGCACGATCGTCAACACTGCGCTGCCCACCATCGTCCAGCAATTGGGCGGACTCCAGTACTACGCGTGGGTCGGTACGTCGTACATGCTCACCAGCACCGCGTCCACACCTCTCTTCGGCAAGATCAGCGATCTCTACGGACGCCGGCGTCCGTTCCAGGCCGCGATCCTGCTCTTCATCCTCGGCTCCCTCTTCTGCGGCATCTCCACGAACATGTGGCAGCTCGTCGTCTCACGCGGCATCCAAGGCATCGGCGGTGGCGGCTTGTTCTCGTTGTCGTTCGCCATCATCGGCGACATCGTTCCGCCACGCGAGCGCGGTCGCTATGTCGGCATGATCACGAGTGTTTTCACGATCTCGAGTGTGATCGGACCCTTGATCGGTGGCTTCATCGTCGACAACACCAGTTGGCGCTGGATCTTCCTCGTGAATCTTCCGGTCGGTCTCGTCGCGCTCGCCATCACCGATCGCGCTCTGAAACTCCCGTACCGACGCACCAACTCCAAGATCGACTTCCTCGGCGCGACATTCCTCGTCGGCTCGGTCACCTCGCTCCTGCTCGGACTGTCGTGGACCGGCGAGGAGTACGGATGGGCCTCGGCGCCCACGCTCGCCCTCTTCGCGGCGTCGTTGATCATCGGCATCCTCTTCTTCTGGTGGGAACGACGCGCCGATGAACCGATCGTTCCGCTCTCTCTCTTCCAGAACGACGTGATTCGAGCCACCGTTCCGGTGCTGGTTCTCGTGGGAGCGGTGTTCTACGGAGCGAATGCCTTCATGCCGCTCTTCTTGCAAGGAGTGACCGGGGTTTCGGCGACGAAATCGGGGCTTCTGCTCACACCGCTCGCGTTCTCGGTGGCTCTTTCGGCCACCATCGTCGGGCGCATCACTTCGCGGGTCGGTTCGTACAAGGGCTTCATGCCGGCGGGTGCAGTGATCGCAGCCGGCGGACTTCTGTGTGCATCGCTGCTCGGACCCGAGCACAAGTACTTGTACCTCGCCATGACCGCGTCGTTCCTGCTCGGTACCGGCATGGGCATGATGTTGCCGACGGCCACACTCGCCACTCAGAACGCCGTGAGCATGACCGAAATGGGTACCGCGTCATCACTCGCGGTGTTCGTACGCCAACTCGGGGGCTCGATCGGATTGGCCGCGTATGGCGCGGTGTTCAGCGCGCAGATCTCCGGCAAGGTCACCTCACCCGAGGAGATGGCGGCCATCCGCATGCCGCGCACGATCAAGAACCTGCCGTCACCGCAGAAGGAAGAAGTCCTCGACATCCTCACGCACGCGATCACCCGCGTGTTCTGGACCGCACTTCCGGTGATGATCGTTGCGTTCGTGTTCGCGCTCTGGATTCCGGTTCGTCAACTACGCACGAGTGCGAGCCTGAACACCGAGTCGAGCGCCGCTCACTGAACCGCAGCTCGCCGCGCGACGTGGCGATTGCGCTCGTAGACGAGCACTGCGAAAGCCGCGACGGCGAACAGCGAGCCCACGAGGAACGTGGACCGCTTGCCGAACTCCTCGCCCACCATGCCGAGTGACAGGCCACCGACCGCGGCACCGATCTCGAAGAACATCGTGAAGGACGAGACCACCGCGACCCGATCGGCATCGGACACGCGCTGAACGCTCATCGCCAACAACGACGGGTACAGGAACGACATGCCGAATCCCATCAGCATGGTCCCGATCCAGATGCCGGCCTCACTGGCCATTACTGCGATCACAAGAGTTCCGACGAACAACGATGTCATCGCCATGGCCACCGAACGCCGCAAGCCCCAAGCCTCGGGCCACTTCGCCCCGACGAATCGGATGATCAGACACAACACGCTGTAGGCGGTGAAGAACGGAGCGGCACCACCGAGGCCGATCTCCTTCGCGTAGGTCGGCACGAACGAACTGAACGCGGTGTAGGTGATCACCCCACCGGCCAACACGATTCCGGGCAGCAACGCATCGCGTTGGAACCACACGAAACGCTGAGTCTCCACCGGCCCACCAGTGCTCCCCCACTTCGGCGCAACTGTCGACACGACGGCGGCCAACAGCGCAGCCAACGCCATCGCGACGAACACCGCGTCGAATCGTCCGACGTCGAGACCCTCGGCACCCTTGGGGACCTTGCCCATCAACAGTTCGCCCACGATCGGACCCACCGACAATCCACCGAACACCGACAGCGAGAGGTAACTCGCCGCCTCGGCTCGTCGATGCGGCGGACTCAATTCGATGATCACCGTGGAGGCACCGACGAACAACGCGGCTTCGCCGATTCCCATGAGCGCGCGCAACGGCAACAACTGCCACGGGTTGCTCACCAGCACATGAGCGATGGCGGCCAGACCACCGAGGACTCCGCCCCAGACCATCATCGACCGACGACCGAAACGATTGCCGACCCACGTGATCGCCGGGCGGCTCAGCACCGCCGCCATGCTGAAGGCCACCGCCGCGACACCGATCATGGCTTCACCGGACGCGAGTCCGTTCTCGATGAAGACAGGAAGCACCGGGACGAGAATCCCGACGCTCAAGTAATACGCAAGCGTGGCGCCCATCACCAGGAGGAAGCGGGGCGTCACCATGCGTTGGTTCAACTCGCCGACGGCTCCTTGGGAAGTCCGAGGACGCGCTCCGCGACGATGTTGCGCTGGATCTGGCTCGTACCGCCCCAGATGGTTTCGGAGCGGCTGAAGAAGAACGCTGACATCATCGGGCTCACCGGATAACCGGGGCGGCGCTTCTCCCGCGCCACGCCGGGCCACGACACGCCGTCGAGACCGGCATCCACCAACATCGCCTCGGCACCGAAGATGTCGAGCGCGAGTTCCATCGCCTCTTTGTGCATCTCCGACCAGAACATCTTGTTGGTCGCACCCAGCGCGGCCACACCGAGATCCTTCGAGCCGTTGAGAGTCGCAGTGAGCGAACGAAGACCATTGATGCGAAGAATCTGGATCTTCGTGTAGTAGCGCATGAGTCGCTGACGAACGTCGGAATGATGGATGGTTCCGTTGGCGTTGGCGGCGCGCACCATCATGCGGTGCTCCTCCTCGAAACGCCGGTAGCCCGTGGTGGCGCTCATGCCGCGCTCGAAAGCGAGTGTGGAGTTGGCGACCTTCCAACCGTTGTTCACACCACCCACGACGTTGTCCTTCGGGCAACGTGCATTGGTGAAGAACACTTCGCAGAACTCGGCGGTGCCGTCGGGCTGCACGATGCCGCGAACCTCCACGCCCTCCTGACGCATGGGCACGAGCAAATACGAGATGCCCTTGTGCTTCGGTGCGTCGGCATCGGTGCGCGTGAGAAGGAAGCAGTAGTCGGCATGATGGCCACCGGTGGTCCAGACCTTCTGGCCGTTGATGATCCATTCGTCGCCGTCGAGGATCGCGCTCG
>JBEGQB010000146.1:0-5084 GCA_041181165.1 Actinomycetota bacterium | reverse complement strand
ACCGTGATCTGCTTCTTCCGCTCGGCCTCACTCCTTTGGTGGCGCCGCTGCAGCTCTTGGTTGCCGCTCCGCAGATGCTCGCCAGTGTCATCGGCCTGAGTCCGTATGCCCGGCAGATCAGGTGGCAGTACACCTCGGTGATGATCGCTCCCTTGGTCGTGGCGATGATCGACGGAACTCGTTCACTCTGGCGATTCCGAAGGATGAGAGCGGCACTGCTGACGTTCGTCGCTCTTGCGTCGGCGATCTCCAACATCGCCTGGTCGAACGCGCCATGGAGCGACAACGACAACGTGTGGTCCAGGCCCAACGATCGCGTCGCGGTGCTCGAACGGGCCGTGGATCTCGTGCCCGACGACGTCTCGGTGACCGCCACCTATTCACTCCTGCCGCATCTGACGCATCGCGAACAGATCTACGACTGGCCGAACCCCTGGGTGCCGGCGTACTGGGGCGAGGACGACCGGTTCCGACTGCCGTCTCCTTCCAGCATCGATTGGATCGCCGTCGATCGGCGCCAGGTCGGTGATGCCGAGTTGCCCATTCTCGAATCTCTGCTCGCACCCGGTGGAGGATTCGAGATCGTGCTCGACGAGTACGACGTCGTCGTGGCTCGACGTGCCGACTGATTTCGATCAATCGGCGTCGGGAAGGACCAGATCCCATCGGTCGAGACAATCGCGGCACCGATACGCCACGACGTCACCCGGCAACCACGTGCCGTCCTCTCGAGGATGCGTGATCAAGAAGCATCGACCGCCACAGTCGACGCAGACGATCTCGGTCTCGGGTTCCACTGCACCAGTCTGGCCTGACCCGACTCGTAGCATGACCTCGTGCGAGTCGTGGCCGGAAGTCTGCGGGGACGCCCCATCACGGCGCCGGAAGGTGATGCAACTCGACCAACCACCGATCGCGCTCGAGAAGCAGTCTTCAATGCGCTGAACAGTCTCGGGGCGATCGAAGACGCGAACACTCTCGATCTCTACGCCGGCAGTGGAGCCCTGGGGATCGAAGCGATTTCACGTGGCGCCAAACGATGCACTTTCGTCGAACGCGACCGGCGGGCGCTGGAGGCGATCCGATCCAATGTCGAGCGGCTCGGCATCTCGAATCGGTCGAGTGTGCTCGCCGGGGATGTGTCGACTCTTCTTTCTGGCCTCCGGCAGATGGATCTAGTTCTGGCCGATCCGCCCTACGGCTTCGACGATTGGGATCGCCTGCTCCCCGCCGTGGAGCCGTGCCTTGCGCCCGATGCTTTGTTGGTTGCCGAGAGCGACCGGGAAATCGAGGTCGGCGAGGGATGGGAAATCGTCCGGTCCAAGCGCTACGGACGTGCGTGGGTCACCTTCCTTCGGCGTTCTTCGACCGACTGAGCCGGTACCGTTGTTCCCATGGCCACGAGTGGCGAGTCGCCGGTTCTCTATCCGGGAAGCTTCGATCCCTTTCATCTCGGGCACCTCGATGTCGTGGAGCAGGCGGTCGAACTCTTCGGTTCAGTTGTGATCGCGGCGATGCACAACCCGGGCAAGCCGAGTGGTGCCATTGATCTCGCCACACGAGTTGAACTGATCGAAGCGAGCGTCGCCCATCTGTCGAACGTTCGAGTGGAGGCGCATCCCGGTCTGGCCATCGACGCCGCGGCCAAGGTTGGCGCCTCGTTCATCGTGAAGGGTCTGCGTACCTCGGCCGACTTCGAAGTCGAGCAGCAGATGGCTCACACCAACTACTCGGCCTCGGGAACTCGAACGGTCTATCTGCCTTGCCGACCGGAGTACTCGTTCATCAGCAGTCGCTTCATCCGCGAAATCGCTCAACACGGTGGGCGAGTGGCCCATATGGTGCCTGCCCCGATCGCCGATCGGATCAGGGCTATCTTGGGGAACCGGTGACGAGCCGGGCGGGTCAGGATTCAGTATGAACACCACTTTCGACGATTTCGACGACGACACGGGCTCCTACGACCGCGCTCCCGAGCCCGATCTCGGCGACTCGGGAGTTCTCCTTCGCCGCACCCTCGACATCGTCGCCACGGCCCCCAACATGCCGCTGTCGTCGTCACCCAAGATCGACCGCGACGAAGTTCTCGATCTTCTCGAGACGGCACTTCAGAGGTTGCCGGCCGAACTTCGCGAAGCCCGCATGATGATGAAAGAGCGCGACGAGTTCATCGCCCGGACCCGCCGTGAGGCCGATGAGATCATCGACGCCGCCAAGGTCCAGGCCGAGCGTTTCGTCCAGCGTGCCGAAGTGGTGCGAGCCGCCGAACAGCGGGCCCGCCAGATCATCGAGGCTGCCGAGGACGATGCTCGCCGGTTGAAGTACGAAACCGAGGACTTCCTCGATCAGCGTCTGGCATCGTTCGAGATCTTGCTCGACAAATTGGCCAAGACCGTGGCCACTGGTCGGCGTCGCCTGGCGATCGGTTCGCATCGTGCCGACGAAGAGAACCTTCCCGACATGTACGCCGATGCCGGTTTCGAAGACCATGCCGACGACACGTCGAACCCGTTCTTCGATCAGGACAGCACCTCCAATCGCTGACGAGCGGGTGACGGCACCGTGAAGAACCCGTTGCTCGTCAACGCACTCGAACTACTTCGCCGTCCCGGCTCCGAGAAGCCGGTCGTCCTCGAGGTTCCATCGGCCGACATCGGTCTCGTCGACCCGCGCCTCGTGACCGACGTTCCGATCGAGATCGATCTCGTGTGTTCGAGTCTGAACGATGGTGTGGTCGTCGAAGGCAGCGTTCGAGCGACATTTCATGGTGAGTGCCGACGCTGTTTGACGCCGGTGACCGGACGCCTCGAGGTGGACGTCCGCGAGTTGTACCAGCAGACCCTCACCGATCCGGATGCGTTCGCGATCGAGAACGACCAGATCGACCTGAAGCTCATGGTCCGGGAGTCGGTCCTGCTCGATCTGCCCGATGCCCCGGTGTGCCGCCCCGATTGCCGGGGGCTCTGTCCGAGCTGCGGAATCGACCTGAACACAGACTCGTGCGCATGCGTCACCGTGTCGGTTGATCCACGTTGGGCGGCCCTCGACGCCCTGCGAGACCAACTGTCCGACTGACTGGTCGCGCCGCCCTCGTCCCGGGCGGTGGGCTTCTCGGACTCCACCGCTAGCCTTCGGGGGCTGTTACGAGGAGAGTGCCGTGGCCGTTCCGAAGAAGAAGAAGTCCAAGTCGAAGACCCGCAGCCATCGAGCCGGTGCATGGAAGCTCGGCTCGCCCTCGCGCAGCCTGTGCCCGCGTTGTGGCGCCGCCAAGACCCCGCACACGGTGTGCGGTGCCTGCGGTTGGTACAAGAACCGCGTGGTCGTCGAAGTCGAAGCCTGAACACCGATCTCGGCGTGATGCTGCCCATCGCAGTCGACGCCATGGGTGGCGACCGCGCCCCCGATGAAATTCTCGCCGGTGCCCATGAAGCGGCGCGTCTCGGATTGCCGGTCGTTCTCGTCGGCCCTGCCGGACTCGAAGGTTGTGGCGACCTCGATTTGATCGAGGCATCCGAAGTGATCGCCATGGACGACGATCCGGGAAAGTCCGTTCGAACCAAGAAGGACTCGACCCTCGTGCGCGCCGCCGAAGCCGTCCGCGATGGGCGCGCCTCGGCGATGGTGTCGGCCGGCAACACTGGAGCGACCATGGCCTCGGCGTTGCTGCGCATGGGTCGGATCAAAGGTGTCAATCGTCCGGCGATCGCCACCCCTATCCCCGTGCCCGGAGGATCGCCGACCGTACTCATCGACGCGGGGGCCAATGCCGAGGTCCAGGCGGAGTGGCTGGTGCAATTCGCTCAAATGGGATCGGTGTATTCGCGCCACCGCTTCGGAGTCGCGTCGCCGCGCGTCGGACTCCTGTCGATCGGGGAAGAGCCCGGAAAGGGCGACACCTTGCGCAAGGAGGCTTTCGAACTTCTGTCGCGCGCCGGTGGAATCAACTTCATCGGGAACGTGGAAGGTCGTGACGTCATGACCGACGACGTCGATGTCGTCGTGACCGATGGATTCACCGGCAACGTCGTCCTTAAGACCCTCGAAGGCGGAATGCGAACGTTGGTCAAGGCCTTGCTCGCAGCTTTCGCGTCGAAGCCCGAGTACAAGCCCCACGCCGACGTCCTGTTGCCCGCTTTGCTTCCGCTGTACGAAGCGGTCGATCCCGACACCACCGGTGGTGCGGTCCTTCTTGGCGTGGACGGAGTCTGCATCATCTCGCATGGTTCGTCGTCGGCACGTGCGATCGTCAATGCGATCAAGGTTGCTGCCGACATGGTGGAACACGGCATCGTCGACGAGATACGTGCGGCGATCGCATCGGCGCCCGTGCCCACCCGAAGCGCGGAGTAGATTGTTCCCGATCGTCCGGTCGCCCGTCGGCCCGCAACATCGGAGGAATGGTGCCTGCTGAAACCCATGTCGTCCCGGATCCGCTCGATCGGGGCCAGATCTTCGTCATCGTTCGTGATCTGCTCGTCGACATCCTCGAACTCGATCCAGACGCGATCACCGAGGGCAAGTCGTTCAAGGACGACCTCGGAGCCGACTCGCTCGCCCTCGTCGAACTCGTCGAGGCGCTCGAGGAGGAATTGAGCGAGCGCACCGTCGGGTTCCGTATCGAAGACGAAGATCTTGCCGATCTGAAGACCGTGCGCGACGCGGTCGACTTCGTCCACTCGCAGTTGAACACCCGCTGAACGAGCGGTCCTTGCCGTGACCGAGTCGGAGAGCGTCCACGACTGGTGGTCGGCGCTGACCGGCCGTGATTTCAAGGACCCGCAACTACTCGAACGCGCCATGGCACATCGATCGTGGTGCGCCGAGAACGGTGGTGCGCCGTCGAACGAACGACTCGAGTTTCTGGGCGATGCAGTTCTCGGCTGGGTCGTGGCCGATCTGGTGGTCACGAAGTATCCCGAGTTCGACGAAGGTCGTCTTACTGATCTTCGCAAGGCGCTGGTGAGCGCCGACGCGCTGGCTTCGATGGCCGAAGAGATCGGTATCGGGCGCTGGATCCTTCTCGGCGCCGGAGAGCGCGGGGCGGGAGGCTCGGGAAAGACGTCGATTCTGGCCGACGCGCTCGA
>JBEGQB010000145.1:0-5135 GCA_041181165.1 Actinomycetota bacterium | reverse complement strand
GTGGTGTTGTGAAACTCAGCCAGCTTGCCTGACTCATCCGGGAGAAGGTCTATGCCTCGTGCGTCGGGGCACTCGTCACGCGCGTGGGAAGGAATCGCAACGCGAGCACCGAACCGAGGATGGCGATCACTCCCACCGTCGTGCACGCAGCCTGAAACCCGTCGAGGAATGATGACGACGCAACGGTGCGAATCGCTTCCGTTGCCGCTGGGTCTCCAGCCTGCTCGGCCACGGCAAAGGCCGCACCGACCGAACTCTCCGCTGCCGACACCGCAGCTTCGGGAAGGCCGAACGGAGTGAGCAACTCGACGATCCTGGGCCCATAAGTGGTGGCGAAGATGCTGCCGATGATGGCCACACCGAGTGTGCCTCCGACTTCACGCCCGGTGTCGTTGATCGCCGATCCGACTCCCGCCATCTCGCGGGGGAGGGAACCCATCACCGACTCCGACGACGGACTGGTCACGAGTGACAGCCCGCATGCCATGAGAACCATCGCCCCCACCACGGGGCCGAAATATGTGGAGTCGACGTCGAAAGTGCTCGCCCAGAGTTGGGCCGAACCCATGAAGAGAAGTCCGATGGGCACGATGCGCTTCGGTCCGAATCGCAGTGAAAGACGGGCGGCGACCGGAGCAGTGAAGCCGGCGCCGATCGCAAACGGCACCGTGTGGAGTCCTGCTTCGAGCGGGTCGTAGCCGCGCACGAACTGGAAGTACTGCGTGATGAGGAAAGTGAATCCGAACAGTGAGAAGAATGCGATGAAGATCGAAGAAGTCGCGGCCGTCACGCGCATGTCGCGAAAAACGCGGACGTCGAGCAGAGGGGACTCGACGCCGCGTTCGCGGACGATGAACAGAGCCACCAGCACCGTGGTGCCAGCGAACCCGCCAATCGTCAATTCGTTCGTCCAGCCTCGGTGGGGGGCTTCGATGATGGTGTACACGAGGAGCGAGACGAACGAGATCGACAAGAGGAATCCCGGGACGTCGAGACGCTCGGCGTTCGGGTCCTTCGATTCGGGAACGAAAACGGCCTGTAGACCGATCGCGACCACGACGATCGGGATGTTGATGAGGAACACCGATCCCCACCAGAAGTGTTCGAGGAGAAGACCACCGGTCACCGGACCGAAAGCGACGGCGGCACCCGACACCGCTGACCACACGCCGATCGCCTTGGCGCGCTCGATCGGATCGCGGAAGACGTCGATCAGGATCGCCAGCGTGCTCGGGAAGATCATTGCGGCGCCGACTCCCATCAGGCCGCGGGCGGTGATCAGCGCGCTCGTCGTGCTCGTGAAGGCCGCCCATGCGGAGAACGCGCCGAACAACACCATGCCGATCTGCATGACCCGTTTGCGACCGAATCGATCGCCGAGTCCGCCGCAAGCCAGTAGGAGACCGGCGAAGACGAGCGCGTAGGAGTCGACGATCCACTGGAGGCCGCTCGTCGAGGCACCCAATTCACTGGCCAGAGTCGGTATGGCCACGTTGACGATGAGGTTGTCGACCACGGCCAGGAAGACCGAGATGCACAGGATCGCCAGGATCCACCACCTCCGTCGTTGGACGACCGAACTCGGGTGCTGGAAGGTGAGACTGCGGCTCATGTAGACAGTGTCTAGTCAAGAAACTTGATGCTGTCAAGTCCTGTTCCAGCCCGTCTGGCCGGCGGGCCACGTCCGAGGAGTTTTGGGGACGTGTGTCGCCGGGGTTGAGGGTTCTGAGTTCCCTAATCTCCGCTCGTGAAGCAATGTCAGAGTTGCGGAATGCCGTTACGCACCAAGAAGGCCGGTGACTGTCGCGGTTCGGAGGCGGATGGCAGCAAGAGCGAAAAGTGGTGCTCGCTCTGCTACGTCAATGGCAAGTTCGTGGAACCGAACTGCACTCTTGACCAGATGACCGCGATCGTCGACACCGCGCTCAAGCGTGAGCACGCATGGTTCTTCATGCGCCGAATGGCCCTGCGACAGATCCCCACGCTCGAGCGCTGGCGCTGACTCCACTTGACCGGCCCGATTAGAGTCGGGGATCGGTGAGTCGTCCAAATAGAGCACTGATCGTTATCGACGTGCAGAACGCAGTCGTCGCCCGAGCACACGATCGGGATCGAGTAGTGGAGAACATTGCGGCGTTGGTCGACAAGGCCCGCAGCGCGAAAGTCCCTGTGGTCTGGGTGCAGCACCACGACACCGAGTTGGTGAAGGGTTCGGCCGAATGGCAGTACGTCCCCGAACTCACGATCGAAGATGGCGAACCGATCGTGCACAAGTCGTACAACGACGCCTTCGAGGAAACGAATCTCGAGGCTGAACTCGCTTCTCGAAAGATCGGCTCGTTGGTGATCGTGGGCGCCCAGACCGAGTGGTGCATTCGGTCGACGCTCCACGGTGCGATTGCTCGTGGTTACAACGCGCTTCTGGTAAGTGACGCCCACACGACCAACGACATGTCACCGGAGATACCGGCAACCTCGATTATCGAACTCACCAACACCTACTGGCATTGGCACAGTGTTCCCGGTCGCACCGCTGGCACCGAGGAGACCAGCGAAGTCACTTTCAACTGACGGACACCGTTGGACGCAGTAATTTCTGCTGATGGCCCGGAACCCGATCGACGAGCACTTGGCGAACTTCGCAGGGGGACAGCGAGAGTCGCTCGAACATCTGCGGCAGATACTTCGCGAGATCCTCCCGGGCGCGACCGAGTGCATCAGTTACGGCATTCCATGTTTCAAAGTGGACGGCAAGGCGGTGGCCGGCTTCAGCGGTTATGCGCACCACAACTCGTACTTCCCTCACAGTGGCCGGATCGTCGAGAAGATCGATGGGCTACCCACGTGGTGCGAAGCACAACGGGGAACGCTTCGATTTCCGATCGATCGGAAGTTGCCGAAGGCTCTCGTGAGGCGGCTGGTGAAAGCCAAGTTGGCTGAGAACGCAACGGGGCGGCACCGAAGTGCCGCCCCATCCAATCGAACTCGAAAGTTTTGATTACTTGATTGAGAAGAGGCTCTCCACGAGGTGAGGGCCGTACTTCGAGCCTTCCGTTGCCATCATGGCGAACATGAAGAGTCCACCACCGGCCATCGAGATGTTCTTCAAGAAGCCGATCATTTCGGTCTGCTTGGCCTGCGGGTCGCTCTGCTTCCAGAAGTCGTGCATGAGCAGCGCCATGAGGACGAGCAGCACGCTCACCACGAGCGCGCCGAGGTCGGCCCACACGCCGAGAATGATCGACAGACCGCTGAGAAGAAGAAGCGCACCCGAGGCAAGGTTGGCGAGCTTGGGCTGGGGAACTCCCTTGAACTGCGCGTAGCCCGTCATGGCTTCGGCGTGACTGAAGTGGTTGATTCCGGACATGACGAACATCGCGGCGAAGAGGATTCGACCGATCAGCATGAGTGTTTGCACGAGTTACTCCATATGAGGGGGGTGCCTGGGCGGCACCGGCGGGTCACCTTATGAAGAAACGACCCACTGGTGGGTTCTTTCACGGACGTCCGATGCCGCGGACGTGATCGCTACGCCTCGACCGAGGTGAGGTCGGGTCCGATCACGATCGGTCCCGTGAAGTGCGCGGCCGCCCTCGAACGCCAGTCGTCCTCCTGGTTGGGTTGCAGCGGCGGCACGTAGTGAGTGAGCACGAGAGTCTTCACGTTGTTACGCGCCGCGGTTTGGCCGGCCTGTTCGACGGTCGAGTGGTAGTCGAGGATGTCGCGGAACCGTGCTCCGGTGGGGACCATGTCGGCCACGAAGTTGACCATGTCCTCCCGAATCACTGTTTGAACGTAGAGATCGGCGTTACGGCACATCTCGTCGAGTCCGGCGCACGGGATCGTGTCGCCGGCGAGCGCGGCCACCTTGCCGTCGTGCTCCACCCGGAAACCGATGCTCGGCTGCACGGGGCGGTGATCGGTCTCGTGCACCGACACCGCCACCTCGCCAACGTTGAATCGATCGCCGGGACTCACTTCGGTCACGGTGACGGTGAGCGGGCCATTGGCGCGCAGATCATCGTGGTGGGCATGTCGGTATTGCTGATCGAGGGCGAGCATCTGGAGGAGCGCGTCGATCGACGCCCGGGTACCCGGTGGCCCGTACACCACCAGTGGAACGTTGACCGGTGACATCACCCAGCGTGACGTGATGAGGTCGTTGAGGTCGGTGATGTGATCGCTGTGCAGGTGGGTGATGAGAACGGTCGACACCATCGGCGGCATCACACCGGCCGCCACGAGTCGCATGAGTGCGCCGCGTCCGCAGTCGACCATCAGGTTCTGATCAGCGGCTTGCACGAGCGTGCACGGTCCGGCGCGATTCGGGTCGGGAATCGGGCTTCCGGTGCCGAGGAGCGTGATCTTCATTTCTGGCCGGCTTCGGCCAGGGCTTCGGTGAGTGTGTTCCACGCCAGCGTGGCGCACTTGATGCGCACCGGGAACTTCACGACACCTTGTAGAGCTTCGAGGTCGCCGAGCTTCACGTCGGGAAGCGGTGCTTCGTCTTCGGTGTCGATCGACATCATGCCCTTGAACCGACGCACGATCGCCTTCACATCAGCGACCGACTTGCCCTTCACGGCCTGCGTCATCATCGAAGCAGAACTCTGCGAAATGCTGCAGCCCGAACCACCGACCTTGATGTCGGTCACGGTGTCGCTGTCGATCTGCAAGTACACCGTGATCTCGTCGCCGCACAACGGGTTGTGACCCTGGGCGCTCACGGCCGGGGGAGTGGCGAGTTCGCCGCGGTTACGGGGCGACTTGTAGTGGTCGAGGATGATCTCGCGGTAGAGGTCTTCGAGTCCGGGCATGGTGTCTCCTTGGTACGAATGTTCTACAGCCCGAAGATGTCGGATGCTCCGTCGAGGGCATCGGCCAGAGCGTCGGCGTCGGATTGGTCGTTGTAGAGATAGAAACTCGCGCGGGCAGTGGCGTTCACGCCGAGCAGACGCATAAGGGGCTTGGCGCAATGGTGCCCGGCCCGAACGCACACGTTCTTCTGGTCGAGCACTTGGCTCACGTCGTGCGGATGGATGTCGCGGAACGCGAAACTGAGCACCGCCCCCCGGACTTCCACGTTGCGTGGGCCGTGGATGACGATGTCGTCGCCGAACCGCTCGTTGAGGGTG
>JBEGQB010000144.1:0-5158 GCA_041181165.1 Actinomycetota bacterium | reverse complement strand
GCGAATTCGACGATGTCGTCGAATCGCGCGTTGATCTCTTTCTTCGTGAGGCCGAGGATCGCGCCGTTCATGTAGACGTTCTCGCGACCCGACAACTCGGGATGGAATCCGGCCCCGAGTTCAAGGAGTGCCGACACGCGACCCTCGATCTTCACGCGCCCCTTCTCGGGATACAGGATTCCGGTGAGGCACTTGAGCAACGTGCTCTTACCCGAGCCGTTGCTGCCGATGACGCCGAAAGTGGATCCGACCGGGACTTCGAAGTCGATGCCCTTCAGCGCCCAGAACTCTTCGTATCGCGCCCGTCGACCGCGCAACACGGCGGCTTTCAAGTATTGATTTCGTTCGTGGTAGAGGCGGAAGCTCTTCCAGACATCCTCGACGACCACCGCGGCACTCATGCACCGTTCAGTCTTGCCGATACGGACTAGGTTTGACGGGCATGAAGGCCGTGACCAGCGTGGTCGCCTCCCGGGAACTCCTCTGGAATCTCACCCTGCGGGAGCTGCGCACCAAGTACCGGCGCTCGGTACTGGGCTGGACCTGGTCGATGCTCAATCCGCTCGCCACGGTTGCGATCTATTCGTTCATCTTCGGCGTGATCTTCGATGCCGACGCGCCTCGAGGCGCCAACAGCGGTCTGCACGGGTTCGGTTGGTTCCTCTTGTGCGCACTACTGCCGTGGAACTTCTTCGCCCTCATCAACAACATGGGGTTGGGTTCCATTTCCACCAATGCCGGCCTGGTCCGGCGGGTGGCCTTTCCCCGTGAAGTACTGGTCTTCTCGAACGTGCTGCATGCCTGCACGCAGTTCGCCATCGAACTCACGCTCCTGTGCGTGATCCTGCTCATCGTGGGTAGCCCGATTCTTCCGTGGATACCGATCGTTCTCGTGACGAGCGTTCTGATCGCCGTGTTCGGAGCCGGCTTTGCGCTCGCACTCTCGACGATGTCGGTGTATTTCCGGGATCTTTCGTATCTCTGGGGCATCTTTCTGCAGTTGTGGTTCTTCGCCACTCCGGTCGTGTACTCGGCCAGCCTCATCGAGACCAAGGCCCCGGACTGGATGCAGCCTTTGCTGAAAGCCAACCCGATGAAGTTGGCCACGAGCGTGTACCGCGACTGCCTGTATCACGCGCAGGCTCCCAACTGGTGGGCTCTTCTCGCCTTCACCGGTTGCGCCTTGGTGAGCCTGACCGGCGGCTGGTGGATCTTCCGCCGACTCGACCGTCGACTCGCCGAAGAAGTCTGATCAGACTCGCGCCAGCCGCCGACTGGCGTCACCGGCTAGTAAGAGCACCGCAACCAAGGCGAGGATCGCCACTGCGTTGGGCATGGTGGGCGGATGCCAACTCGAGTCGAAGGCGAACCGCCACGTTCCGGCATTCCCCACCGCATAACGGCGCAGGTTCTGCACGAACGACATCGCATGAACGACCCCCCAGCCGACCACGAGCAGGGTCGACAGACGTCGGCTCAGCACGACTCCGATGTCGGCCGAAGCCACGGCCAAAGCCGACACCGCAGCGACGGCCAACCAGATCGGGAGCAGATACCGGCCCTGGAAGTACGGATAACGGAACATGCCGAACACGACCGGCACGACGAACAAGGACGCGAAGGCGACGATGATCGACATCCGCGGTCGGCGTTCGGCAGCGACGACGCCGAGGATCACCATCGACATCGCGAGCACGGCGGCAATGGTGAAGAGTTCGGGTCCGATGAAGGTGTCGATCCAGCCGAAGGTTCCCACCATGTGGTCGAAGTAGATGCGCATCACCTCGAGTGCTTGCCAGCGCGACCCGTTTCCACCAACTTCGGTATTGGTCAGGAAACGGTGGCCGATCGGTATCACGAAGACGATCACGACCGATGCGGCCAGAACGGCCAAGGCGGCGTTCGTGCCCTTGCGCCAGTTCGCTCTGCGCACGCGAGCCGAGAGATCGGCCGACCACCAGTAGGGCGCGAAGACCGCCAGCAGCACTCCGACTGTCATGACGCCATCGCGTCGTACGAGCAGCAATCCGAGCAACCCGATGACGAGCGCGAAAGTGGTGCGTCGATCCGCGCTGCGCCATACCCACTGTCGAATGGCTCCGGCTACCGCCAAGGCGGCAAAGGCCACGGTGATTCCCGATGGATTCACCGTGCTGGCCACGAAAACCGACATCGGCGTGAGGCCAAGGAGGAGCCCCACGAGAGGCCAGCGCCCGCGGCCGGTGAGAAGCGCTGCCGCGAACGAGATGAGGCTCGTGCACACAAGCGCCATCCAGATGCGCATGACGTAGGCGCCGGTCAGGCCCGAGGTGAACACCGCCGGCACGGCCGCGACGGCGTGGAAGAGCGGTGGGTAGTCGCGGGTCTTCGTGGAAACCTCGGTGCCATCGACTCCCCAGGAGTTGTCGGCGCAGTCGGCGGTGACGGTTCCGTTGAACTTGAAACAGTCGGGTGCATCCATCGGCAAGCCGTCGGTTTCGTATGGCGGCGAGAAGTCGAGCTGCGAGAACCCTTGGGCTCGCGCCATGTGGGCGGGCTCATCGGGTGAAGCGAACATCGGGTTCACGAGCGACCAGAGAACCGTGAGCGGGGCGATCACCAACATGACCAGACGCCACACACGCCAGACATCGATGGTCGCCCGTTGGTCGGTGCTCACGAATCCGACCCTAGCGATCGTGGCGCGGCCCAAAGGTCAATTGCGCCTGGACCGAAATCGCCACCAACACGAGCCACGGCACACGGTTGGCTCCGATGTTGGTCTCACCGAGATTCACCACGGCCACGTACATGGCGGCGGCCACCAACCACGGCGCGTGTATCGATCGTTCGGATACTGCTCGGCGCAACGAAGTCAGCACGAGTACACCGAGCAGAACGAGCGCGACTACCGCCAGCAGCCCACCACCCACGAGAACTTCGAGATATCCGTTGTGGGCCTCCCACAAGTTGCGCCCTCGGGCGCGCAGCGCATCGCGCAAACCGGGGTCGAACCATGCCGCCATGAAGCCGAAACCCTGAAGTGGTCGACGCGACCACGCATCCACGATGTCGAACCACACGCCGGTCCGGCCAGTCATCGAGGGCGAACGTCCGAACCACGACGTCACGGTGTCGCGAAACAAGAAAGCACCGAGTGCAGCGGCGGCGGCCCCAGCGGGAAGGAAGCGAAGACGTCGTTGCTGCTCGGCCGACGCACGGATCCACAGAGCAGCAAACGCGCCGGCGAGCACCGAGAGGCCGACCGATACGAGAGGTGTGACCGAATCGGTGCGCTGGCCGATGAGCACCGCCAACAACAGTCCGGCCGCCGGAATCACCACCAGTCGACTCCGACGCCACGTCCAGATGAGCGCGATGCTCGTGAGACCGGCCACTGCCGTTGCCGCACCGAGAAGATTGCGGTTGAAGAACACACCCGTGAGATACCCGCGGTTGTCGAGCGAGTTCGGCCAGTCGTTCCATCTCGCCCAAATGGTCCAGATGAGCGTGGTCTGCATGGCCGCCCACACCGAGGTGAGGAACGCAACCGGACTCAGGGTGGCCCCGGCCCCCATCATGGCGGCAACTCCGGTGCACAGGATCAGAGATTGTTCGAACGACCGCCACGGGTTGATCGACCACGCCGCGGTGAGGACGAGCATGATGACGAATCCGAGGTGCCCAAATGTGAGCCTGCGTGCCTCGGCCATGATTCGCGGCCACGCCGCCACGGTGGCCACCACCACCAGCCCATAGGCCAGATACGAAATGCCCTGAATCCAGTTGTCGTCGAGCAGACCCGTCCGGTTACCCGGAAAATCCGTTCGGATGCGATACAGCGGTCCACGCGTCGCAACGATGAGAGCCACGGTTGTGGCCAGCCATGCAATGCCCACACCGAGGTGCCCACTTAAGGGATTTCTCGCTCCGACCTCCTCATGCATCGGCTCCAGCGTCGCGCACGAGAGCACCTCTTCCCCCTTCATTCGATGGGGTACCCTGCTCACGGCCATGAACGCGCAGAACCCGGCCCCCCGCCACGGTGGTGCGCCGATCGCACCGGGTACCGACTGGCTCGTCGATCGGATCTCGCCCCGCCTCGTCCCGTTGTGGCGACGCGGCTTCCGTGTGCTCTTCGTCCTCGACGCCGTGGCCCTCTATGCACTGATGGTCGTCATCAACCTGGCTCGATTCGGCACCGACTGGCCCACTTATCCCCTCTCGCATTACTGGTTCGGGTTCTCGGTGGCCACCGCCATCCACCTCGTCGTCGGCTACTTCGGCGGCCTGTACGAGCGAGAACCGCGGCTCGGCCAGCGCCCCTGGCTGCCGCGCGTCACCATCGCCATGGCCATCGCGATCGGTGCCGATGGCGTGGCCTTCGTCGCGCTCGACCGCTACCTCATGCCCCGACTCAACCTCGCCGTTCTTTTCGTGGCCGGTTCGGTGATGCTCGTCGCCAACCGCCATCTGAGCCGCCGCCTCAACGTGCGGCGCGAGGGCCCACCACGCGTGGTCTTGGTGGGCAGTGCCGATGTCGCAACCTCCGTGCACACCAACCTCTCGCACAGCGATCGCGCCGCACTCGTGGTCGACACTCTTGCCGACACCTCTGCACTACCGGCATCGATCAGCGCTCACGGTGCCACCGACGTTCTGCTTCTCGATGTGGATGCATTCGGTCGGGTGTTTCCCGAGCCGCTCAGCACACTCGAAGCCGACGGCATCGGTTTTCTGCAGCGAGTCGGCGCACAGGAAACCCTGCTCGGCCTGCAGTCGGTCCGACAGGTGGGTGGCATGCCCTTCGTTCGCCTGCGCCTGCACACCTTGCCGTCGCACAAAGTGCGCTTGAAGCGCGGCTTCGATCTCGTATTGCTGCTCGCGCTCTCCCCCGTGGTGGTTCTCGTGACCGCGCTGCTCGCGCTGTACGTCAGGGTTCGGGCCGGCGCGCCGGTGCTCTACACCCAAGAGCGCGTTGGTCGCGATGGCCGAACCTTCACTCTCGTGAAGTTCCGTACCATGCGCACCGATGCCGAACAGCATGGCGCGATGCTGGCCACTGATCACGATCCGCGCGTGGTGCCCGGCCTCGCCTGGCTGCGCTCCACACGCGCCGACGAGATCCCGCAACTCTGGAACGTTCTGAAAGGCGACATGTCGCTCGTGGGCCCGCGGC
>JBEGQB010000143.1:0-5165 GCA_041181165.1 Actinomycetota bacterium | reverse complement strand
TGATCGCGGTTCTCTCTTCGCGTCGCTCGACGACGCCGTGGTCGGACGACGCCGGGAAGTCGAACTCGTGGTGGCGGCGCTCGACGCTGGTCGGCACGTGTTGCTCGAAGGTCCACCGGGTACCGGTAAGAGCACTCTCTTGCGCGCGGTCGCCAATGGCCTCGGTATCGGCTTCGTGTTCGTGGAGGGCAATGCCGAACTCACGCCGGCCCGCTTGGTCGGTCACTTCGACCCGGCGCGTGTGCTGAACGAGGGCTACGACGCCGATGTGTTCGTCGACGGACCACTCGTCACCGCGCTACGCGATGGCGCGTTGTTGTACGTCGAAGAGATCAACCGCATTCCCGAGGAAACACTCAACGTCCTCATCACCGTGATGAGCGAGGGGGAACTCAACGTGCCGCGCTACGGCAGGGTGGCGGCTAGCGAAGGTTTCCGGCTCGTGGCCGCCATGAACCCTTTCGATGCCGTCGGAACGGCGCGCATCTCCGGGGCGGTCTACGACCGCGTGTGTCGAGTTTCCATGGGCTATCAGTCGGCCGCCGACGAAGAGCGCATCGCGTCCCGCGAGGGTCGTGACCTTCCCTCGGGCTGGCTCGGCAAGGTCGTCGATCTCGTCCGTCGCACTCGAGCTCACTCCGAATTGCGCGTCGGTTCGTCGGTGCGTGGTGCGATCGACATGGCCGCGGTCGCGTCGTCTCTCGCCGGAGTTCGCGGCACTTCGGTGACCGATCGTTCGGTATCACTCGACGCCGCGCTCGTTGCGTTGTCGGGCCGGGTTCGAGTGCGCGAAGGCAGTACGCGAACCTCCGAGGACGTCATCACCGAACTGTGGAGCGAGGTGTTCGAACCCGCAGCGGAAGGCGGCGCGGGAAAAGCGAACGCCCCGGCGGGGGCGACCCACTAGCCAAGGAAGGAGCCGCCGCCGACGACGCGGTGGCCGAGGCTTCCAAGCGCACGATCTCACGGCGAGAACTGGCGCAGAACCCGCAGTTCGAGCAGATCTCTCCCGAAGTCGGCGAACTCGACGAAGCAGCGGTGGAAGAGGGTCTCGACGACGATCCCGACGCGATGTTGGCCTTGCTCGCCGACCTCACCGGCGCCACCGATCAGAAGTTGCGCGAACTCGCCAAGCGATTGGCCGGTCGACTCTTCCTCGACGTGTCGCGTCGCGGTCCGGTTCGCCCACGGGGCATCGGCAAGATGGCCACGATGCCGTACCGTCCCGATGCCGGCGACGTCGACCTCGACGCATCACTCGGCACCATCGTCGAGGCGCGTGCCGCACGTTCGGCGGTCGACCCCGAAGGGCTCAAGATCCGTTCATGGGTTCGGCCCGGTACTGCGTTGTCGTTGCTGGTGGATCGAAGTGGCTCGATGGGTGGCAAACCACTGGCCACATCGGCCATGGCTGCCGCCGCCGTTGCTTGGCGAAGCCCCGCCGATTACAGCGTGGTCACCTTCGGCAAGGACGTCGTGGTGGCCAAGAGCCAGGAGTCGAACAAAGGTGGCGAAGCCGTGGTGAACGACGTACTGGCCCTGCGTGGCTTCGGCACGACCGACCTTGCCGGTGCGCTGCGTGCCGCCGGGGATCAGTTGGCGCGCTCACGCGCTGGTCGGCGCATCACGATCGTTCTGAGCGACTGCCGATCGAATGTGGAAGGTGACGTGGAAGCGGCCGCCCGATCGCTCGACGAAGTCGTGATCGTCGCGCCGGCCGGCGACGACTTGGAGGCACGCGCGCTCGCTTCGCGCATCGGTGCCCGGATCACCACCGTGGACGGGCCAAGTGACGTCCCGGCCGCGATCCAGAGCGTGCTGGGCGACTAACGACAGGCCGGATCGTCGGTCGGCAGAATGCCGATCTCGTCGGATTCGACGAACACCGGCGGCAAGCTCGTCGTCGACGTGGTGCTCTGTGGCGTGGTGGACGACGCCGACGGGATGGTCGAGGTCGTCGACTTCGGACGTGTCGTGCTCGTGGTGGTGGACTCGACTTCGAGAAGTTGCTCGGGCGCATCCACCAGACGGGCCTTGCCCTGGAACACCGAGAGAACTGCCTTCATGTTGTCGGAAGTGAGCTTGGGTTCGATCACCGACTGACCGTTGATCAACTTGCCCAATCCTTCGATTTGGTACGTCTTCATGGTGGCCGGGTCGAGGTCGCGCATCGCTTGCGCGAGCTCAAGTAGTCGACCGGGGGTCAGTTGATCGTCGAGGATCACGTACTGCAGCGCGGCATCGATGAGTTGCTTGGCGACCGTGGGATTGCCGGCTCCTTTGTCGAGAGCCTTTTGCAGCGCACGACGCAAGAAGTCCTGTTGCCGCGAGATGCGACCGCGATCGGAGGCCGGATCTTCCTTCCACGACTTCGAGTTGCTGTCGTAGTAGTGGAGCTTTCGCGACCGGACATAGGCGAGACCTTCTTCACCGTTGAAGGTGTGGCATCCGGGATTCTCGATGAGCAAGTTGGTGTTTCGATCGCGGATCGGCGTGGCGAACGGAACGCGCACACCGCCAACCGCATCGACGATCTGTTTGAATGCACAGAAGTCGACGTTCACGTAGTGATCGACCGGGATCTTGAAGTTGTCCCAGATGGTCAGAACGAGCGTGTTCGGATCGTCGCGGTTGAATGCGCTGTTGATCCGACTACGCGAGGTCTTGCCGTTGATCTTCACCCAGAGGTCACGCGGGAACGAGAGCACGGCGGCGGCGTTCGTGGTCGGATCGAGTCGCAGGATCATGATGGTGTCGGCGCGTTCGCCGAGACCGCTGCGGTTTCCGAAGGCGGCCGCGTACGGCGAATCGGGGTCGACGCAGGCACCGTTGTCGCTGCCGGTGATGAGGAAGTTGCGAGCCGACATGTCGACCGGACCCGATACGAGCGTCACATCCGGTTCGGATCCCGGAGTCAGGCCGGGAGTGCTCGAACTCGGCACGGTGAGCTTGGTGACGTTGGCCAGGCTCACGACTTTGCGGTCGTTCGCCTTCTCGCTTCCGTAATAAACGACGGCGGCGGCGACGAAACACGACACGATCACCACGAGGTTGACGACGAGCACGATGCGCTGGGGCCAGGTGCGGCGTCGACGTGTGGGGGAGTCGCTCACAGGTGTTTCAAACTACCGGTGTCGGGGTGTCGGAGGAGATCAGGCAGCGGGTTCGTCGTCGGCCAATGTCGTGACCACCGATGGAGTACTCGCATTCGCGTCGGTGATGAACGACCACGCTCGCACGCTTCCCGCATCGCTGAGATCTTGTTCGGCCAGGCGAACTGCCCCGAGTTGCGCGTCGGTGGCAGTGACTTGCGCTTCGGCGACGATGGTCTTCTGTGAGCGCTTGGCTTCGGTCTTGCTCCGACGGATCTGCGCGAGGACCTCGCCGATCGCGTCGATCACTGATTCGTCGCCCAAGTTGCCGAGTTCGGTGCGCGTCGGCCACGTGGCGCGGTGCACCGAACCGTCTTGCCACCATCGCCAGACCTCTTCGGTGGCGAACGGGATGAACGGCGCGAGCAAACGCTGAATCGCCGACAACGCAAGACGCAACGCCGACTGAGCCGAGGCCGCGCCTTCCGCGCCTTGCGCTCCGTAGGCACGACCCTTCACGAGCTCCACGTAGTCGTCGCAGAACCACCAAAACAGCGCCTCGGTGCGTTCGAGAGCTCGCGCGTAGTCGTAGGCAAGGAAGGCCGAGGTGGCTTCGTCGACGGTGCCCGCCACGCGGGCGAGCATGGCGAGATCGAGTGGAGACGACGGTGCCGCGCCAGCCGGCGGCTCCCCGAACGACAGCACGAACTTGCTCGCGTTCAGCAACTTGGTGGCCAACTTGCGGCCGACCTTCATCTGGTCCTCGCTGAACGCGGTGTCAACGCCCGGACGGGCCGAAGCCGCCCAGTACCGGACGGCATCGGAGCCGAACTTGTCGAACAGATCGAGCGGCGTGACGACGTTGCCCTTCGACTTCGACATCTTCTTGCGGTCGGGATCGAGGATCCAGCCGGACAACGCCGTGTTGGTCCAGGGGAGCGATCCGTGCTCGAAATGGGATCGCACCACTGTGCTGAACAACCACGTTCGGATGATGTCGTGGCCCTGCGGTCGGAGATCCATCGGGAAGACGCGAGCCATGAGATCGTCGGATTCGCACCAGCGCGCGGCGATCTGCGGGGAGAGCGACGAAGTCGCCCAGGTGTCCATGACGTCGGGATCACCCGTGAACCCATGAGGAACATCGCGCTGATCGGTGGTGTATCCGGGTGGAACGTCCGACGATGGGTCGACGGGCAGCGAGTCCTCCGACGGGATGATCGGATGGTCGTAGTCGGTTTCACCATCGGCGAGAACCGGATACCAGACCGGCACCGGCACACCGAAGTAGCGCTGACGGCTGATGAGCCAGTCTCCGTTCAGTCCCTCGACCCAGTTCGCGTAGCGATGGCGCATGTGATCGGGATGCCACGCGAGGGTCTCACCGCGACGCAGCAGTTGCGAACGGAGCTCCTCATCGCGTCCGCCGTTGCGGATGTACCACTGGCGGCTGGTGACGATCTCGAGCGGACGGTCTCCCTTTTCGAAGAACTTCACCGGGTGGGTGATGGGTCGGGGTTCGCCGAGCATGGCGCCCGATGCGCGCAGTGCCTCCACGACTTTGGTCTGCGCCTGGTTGACGTACAAGCCGGCGATCTCGCTGAACGCCGCCACACCGGCGGGTGAGTCGAGGCCCGGTGGTGGCGTGGAGATGATGCGTCCGTCTCGTCCGATGATCGCGCGCGTCGGCAGATCGAGTTCGCGCCACCACGTCACGTCCGTGGTGTCGCCGAACGTACAGATCATGGCGATACCCGTGCCCTTGTCGGGCTGGGCGAGCGGGTGGGCGACCACTGGAACCTCGACGCCATACAGAGGAGTGCGGACCTTGGTGCCAAAGATCGGTTGGTAACGCTCGTCGTCGGGATGGGCGACGAGGGCCACGCAGGCCGCGATGAGTACGGGCCTCGTGGTGTCGATGATGACGTTGCCGGCTCCGTCGACACGTTCGAAGGCGATCTGGTGATACGCGCCCGGGCGCTCGCGGTCCTCGAGTTCGGCTTGGGCGACGGCGGTCTTGAAGTCGACGTCCCACAACGTGGGCGCTTCTTGTGTGTAGGCCTCACCGCGGGC
>JBEGQB010000142.1:0-5258 GCA_041181165.1 Actinomycetota bacterium | reverse complement strand
CCGACGCGGCGATCACGGCCTGGGCGGCGGCCAGTCGGGCGATCGGAACGCGGAACGGTGAGCAACTCACGTAGTCGAGTCCGACGCGGTAGAAGAGATCGATCGACTCCGGATCTCCGCCGTGTTCACCACACACACCGAGCTTGATTCCAGGCTTGGCCTTTCGACCACGCTCGGCAGCGATACGAACGAGTTCGCCCACTCCGTTCTGATCGATCGTCTCGAAGGGGTTCCGCTTCAGGAGACCGGCCTCGAGATAGGCGGGCATCATCCGACTCTCGACGTCGTCACGGCTGAAGCCGAAGGTCATCTGTGTCAGGTCGTTGGTTCCGAAACTGAAGAAATCGGCTTCTTCCGAGAGCTCATCGGCTCGCAAAGCCGCACGCGGTGTCTCGATCATGGTCCCGATCGACACCTTGGGCTTCTTGGCCGATTTCTTGGTGGCTTCGGCGATGCCCTCCACGACCCACGAACGGGCCAGAGCCAGCTCTTCACGGGTAACGGTGAGCGGAATCATCACTTCGACGATGGGCTTGCCACCCTTGCTCGCACGCTCGGCGGCGGCTTCGAGGAGCGCGCGCACCTGCATCGCGTAGAGGCCGGGCTTCACGACTCCGAGTCGCACTCCGCGCGTTCCGAGCATCGGATTGAACTCAGCCCACTCTTTGGCGACCGAGAGCAACTTCTCTTCTTCGGCATCGAGTCCGTGCTCGGCACGCTTGATCTCGAGTTCATCCACGCGGGGCAGGAATTCGTGCAACGGCGGATCGAGCAGGCGAACCGTCACCGGCAGACCGTCCATGGCCTTCAGGATGTCGATGAAGTCGGCCTTTTGAACTTTGCGAAGTTCCTCGAGCGCAGCGGCTTCTTCGGCCGGCGACTTGGCCAGGATCATGCGACGCACGACCGGCAGACGATCGGGCGCAAGGAACATGTGCTCCGTGCGGCAGAGACCGATGCCCTCGGCTCCGAGTTTGCGGGCGTTCGTGGCGTCCTCCCCGGTGTCGGCATTGGCCCGCACGGCCAACTTGCCCTTGCGGACCTCGTCGGCCCACTTCAAGATGATGTCGAACTCCTTGGGCGGCTTGGCTGCCGAGAGCTTCACCTCACCGAGGACGACTTCACCCGTGGTGCCGTCGAGCGAGATGACATCTCCTTCACGAACGGTGACTCCTCCGACGGTGAATTGCTTGCCCTCGATCTTGATCGCCTCGGCGCCAACGACGGCCGGAGTTCCCCAGCCACGGGCCACGACCGCTGCGTGGCTCACGAGCCCACCGCGTGCCGTGAGGATGCCCTGGGACACCATCATGCCGTGCACGTCCTCGGGGCTCGTCTCGCTACGAACGAGAATGACCTTCTCGCCGCGGTCAGCGGCGTCGGCTGCATCGTCGGCCGAGAAGTACGCCTTGCCCACCGCGGCTCCCGGCGAGGCCGCCAAACCCTTGGCCAGCACCTTGTTCTTGCCGCCTTCGAACTGCGGATGCAGAACCTGATCGAGATGTTCGGCAGCGACGCGCGACAGAGCTTCGACCTTGCTGATCTTCCACGAACCTTTCGGGCCTTTGGTGCCCTTGGTCATGTCGACGGCCATCTTGAGTGCCGCCGCGCCCGTTCGCTTGCCGACGCGGGTCTGGAGCATCCACAACTTGCCTTGTTCGATGGTGAACTCGGTGTCGCACATGTCCTTGTAGTGGGCTTCGAGTCGGGAGAAGATCGCCAGGAGTTCCTTGTGGATCTTGGGAAACTGGGCCTTCAGCGCGTCGAGATCCTCGGTGTTGCGGATACCGGCCACGACGTCTTCACCTTGGGCGTTCACGAGGAAGTCGCCATAAGGGTGGTTGTCGCCGGTGGCGGCATTACGGGTGAAACCCACCCCGGTGCCGGAGTTGTCGTCCCGGTTGCCAAAGACCATCGTCTGCACGTTCACGGCAGTACCGAGATCGTGCGAGATCTTCTCACGGACGCGGTACGCGATGGCACGGGCCCCGTTCCAACTCTTGAAGACGGCTTCGACCGCTCCGCGCAACTGTGCCTCGGGCTTCTGCGGAAACGGCTTGCCGGTCTCGCGCTTGACGACATCGAGGTACTGCACGCAAAGCGACTTGAGAACCGCCGGTGAGAGTTCGGCGTCGGTCTTGGCGCCGGCGGAGTGCTTGGCCTCCTCCAACGGATGCTCGAAGAGCGCGCCGTCGAGACCGAGCACGATGCGCCCGTACATCGAGATGAACCGACGGTAGGAGTCGAAGGCGAAGCGCTCGTCGTTCGTGACGGCGGCCAGACCCTTCACGCTCTGATCGTTGAGACCAAGGTTGAGGACGGTGTCCATCATTCCGGGCATGGAAAACTTCGCGCCCGAGCGAACGCTCACCAGGAGCGGATCTTTCGGGTCGCCAAGCTTGCGCTTCATCGCCTTCTCCAACTTGGCCACCTGTGCCTTGATCTCGGTGTCGAGACCCTTGGGCCATCCGGCGCGCATGTAGTCGCGGCACGCGTCGGTGGAAATGGTGAACCCGGGTGGCACCGGCAATTTCAGGACGCTTGTCATCTCGGCGAGATTGGCGCCCTTACCGCCCAGCAAATCCTTCATCTGCATGGGAGGACGACGGTGTTTGTGATCGAAGGAGTAGACGTACGGCACGGTCGGCGAGTCTACGACTCGGTGCGCCACATCTAGCATCGACGCCGTGAAGATCCTGGGGTTCCCCGTCCGAATCCGCCCCGGTTTCGCGGTCTTCATGTTGCTCATCGTGATTCTGAACGGTGTTCGCCTCGGCGTGTGGCTGGCTGCCTCGGTGGCCGTGTTCACTCTCGCTCACGAACTCGGACACGCCGTCGCCGCCCGACGAACGGGTGCACGGGCTTCGATCTCCCTCGATTTCCTCGCCGGTTACGCGTCGTTCACCCCCACCCGAGCGTTGACTCGATTCGAAAGGGCGACCATCGCCCTCGCCGGCCCCATCACGCAGATCGCTCTCGGTGTGCTGGTGTTGCTCGCGCTCGGCGTGAATCCTCTCGATCACCATGAATTCGCCGCCGAGGCGCATTCGCTCGCGATCTGGTGGGCCGGACCCATCATCGGTCTCTTCAATCTCTTCCCGGTCATGCCGCTCGACGGTGGCAACATCGCCGCCGAGGTCGTCGACACCTTCGCCCCCGGACGCGGGCGTCAATTGATGATCAAGGCGAGCGCGCCCATGACCGCCGCCGCCTTCGTCGTCATGTTGGCCATCGACAATCTGCGCCCTATCGCATCGTTCGCCGCCATCCTTCTCGTCATCCAATTGCAGATGCGCTCTCTGCCCGTTGCTTCTCGTGAGGCCTCGATAGCCGAGACTCTCACCGCCACCGCCGAGGCCGAAACGACCGCGTGGGAAATCGGACGTCCCGGCCTCATGCCGCCCGACCGCCAACCGTCCCCGTGGTGGTTCGCCGCATCCGCGTTGCGCGCCGGTGAACGCGATCGGGCGATTCGGTACGTTCTCGACGACCTCGGCGACGATTCGGGCAAACCGCGCAACTGGTGGCCACCACTTTCGGCCACCCCTGATCAACTCGAGGCCGTGGTGGATGTCCTGCCGCGCCCACTTCCCGAACCCGAGGCCACATGGCCCGAGCAGAGCCTGGCCACTCTCGTGTGGGCACTGCGTCACACCGGCCGCTACCACGAGGCAGCGCACTACGGCGCGGCCTGCTACCGGCTGCACCCGACGACACGATTGGCCATCCACGTCGCGGCGAGCCTGGCCGCCGAAGGCCACCACGACGTCGCAACACAGTGGTTGACGGTGGCCGGGCGTTCGATCGATGCCGACGCAGCCAGCGAAGCCCTGCTCCTCCATTCACTCGTCAACGACCGGGATCTGGCACCGCTACGGGGCCGAACCGACGTTCAGAATTTGGTGAAGTCGCTCACTGCGCGAGATCGCGCCTGACATACGCGAGGGCCCGCCCGCCGGCCACTGACGTGACTCGTCCGACCTCGACCCCGTCCACGATGTAAGGGTCCCCAGGCGCGTAGCCCGAGACGTCGATGTCCCGCAGGACGAATGGGGCGGTGGCCCCGCGGCTGTCCATGCGTTCCACGAGTTCCTGCCCTGGATAGCAACCCTTGGTGAAACTGACCGCGATCGGCACGACTCCGGTGGCGGCGGGCAACGTTTCACCGGTCACTATCTCGGCTCCGTGGCGTGGCCATCGTGCACGTACGCGCAGTTTCTCGAGTTCTCCTGCTGCGTCTTCGGGTCGGGACGAGACATCATTGTCGAGCGGTTCGATGAAGTCGATCGCGGTTCCGTCGGACCACCAGGCGGATGCTCGGATGGCCCCGGAAGTCGGTGAACCCGCACCGGAAACCTCGCTGACATCTCCCCGAACACACCAGACGCCGAGTTCTCTCGTTTCGATCGTCACGTCGACGCGAATCCGGAACCGCAGGAGACGCGCAAGCAATGCCTCACCAGCTCCACGATCGACGTCGATCAGGAACTCGTGTTCGTCGACTCGGAGCACCCGGCAGAGTGCGACGACCTTGCCGTTCGGATCGAGCGCGAAGGCATACGTCGATTCGCCCCGTCCCAGCGAAGCGATTTCATTGCTCAACTGCGAATGCAGATACTTGCCAGCGTCGGCTCCGGAAACCACGAGCCCATCACGCCGCTCGAAAATGCTGATCACGCCGACGTTCCCCCGTCTCGACGACGCTTCGTCATACGACGGGCCGCCGGCACCGCCGCCAATAGACCAGCCGCTTTGTTCCGACACTCCAGATCCTCGTCGTCGGGATCGCTGTCGGCGACGATGCCCGCCCCGGCCTGCAGATAGGCGGCCCGGTCCCCGATGAACATGGTTCGAATGGCGATCGCGGTATCGAGGTTGCCGCTGAAGTCCACATAGCCGACGACTCCGGCATACGGACCGCGTTTGACGGGCTCGAGAGAGTCGATGATCTCCATGGCGCGCACCTTGGGCGCTCCGCTCACCGTGCCGGCCGGAAGCGTCGCTCGCAACACGTCGATCGGCGTGCGACCGGGAGTGAGTTCACCACTCACCTGCGAGGTGAGGTGCATCACGTGGCTGTATCGCTCGAGAGTCATCAACTCGTCGACCTTCACGGTTCCGAACGACGACACTCGACCGACGTCGTTGCGCGCGAGGTCGACCAGCATGACGTGTTCGGCGACTTCCTTGGGGTTCTCGCGGAGTTCGGCGGCGAGTCGTCGATCATGCTCGTCGTCGGCACCGCGCTTACGGGTCCC
>JBEGQB010000141.1:0-5262 GCA_041181165.1 Actinomycetota bacterium | reverse complement strand
GTCGTAATCCCGACCCAGACCGGTACGGAACGACTCCGGCAGGTGATGAAGGCTCGCCATGGTCTGGGGCAACCGATGAAACATGCCCATCCCGAACGCCGGGTGGTTCTCGTCGGCCAGCACGACTATTGCTTCGGGGGTGAGCGAGAAACACTCTCGAGCCTCGGAATCGCGTGTCTGAACGATGATGTTGGCGGCGGCTTGATTGTGCGCCCACTCCAGGACCCACCGCGGGTGAAGTTCACGAGCTGCCGCCAGTTGATCGACTGTCATCGGTTCGGTCGTTTCGGCCAGCGCCCGGTACAGACCAAGACGATCACCGAGGTGGATCATCCCCGATGTCACTGCTCCTTCGAGTTTCGAAAAGATCTGAAAGCTGAAGAGCTTCAATTTCTGTGGATCGGCTTGCATGCTCCCCCAACGATGTCAGTTCGTACGGTCTGCGGGAGCCAAGTGTTCCACATCGCTCAGTTTGACGACTCCAAAAGTGTGGCCGTCCCCGATTCCGTACGACGTCAAGCGACTGATCGATCCATGGCCGAGGACGAAACGTTCCCATTCCCACGGCGTCACCGGCAGCCCGAGAAGGTGGCACATGAAAACACTGTTGGTCCCCGCGTGGGCGAACACCAGGATCCGACGATCGGGAGATTCGAAATCCCAGACGGGGAGACTCTGCCCAGAGGGCCTCACTCCTCGTTCGGCCAGGAACATCGACGCATTGAGATGTATTCGATCGACGAAATCGCGAACGGGCTCACCGCCCTCCAATCCTCGCCATCTTTCCTCGGCCGGGCGTCGACGCTCCTCGGCATAGGCGGCATCGGCGCGCTCTCGAGGAGTTCCGTGCCACAGAGGATTTCTGATCTCCTCCAGCCAATCATGGACGACCGACGCCGGATCGACACCGATGGCCTCCAGGAGCGGAGCCGCTGTTTGTCGAGCGCGTACGAGAGGAGACACGACGATCTCGTCCCAAACCTCACGACGAAGAGCTTCGGCGACGCGATGGGCCTGCCGGTGACCCCGTTCGGTCAGCGGCGGGTTGTCAACATTGAGTTGATCGCGCACCCATTCGGGTTCACCATGTCGTACAAGTACGATCTCCACGACTCCTCCGTTCGCCGACAATAGGTGCACACGTCGTCTTCATTAGGCTCAGCGCATGCTTTCGCTGATCGATCGGGCCCCCGACCAATTGAACTTCGGAATCCTGACACTTCGTCTGTGCCTGGGTCTCTTCCTTGCGTATCACGGCTACAACAAAGTCTTCGGTACTGGTGGCCTGAAGGGCACCGCGTCGTGGTTCGGCAGCATCGGGATGAAGTGGCCGAAATGGCAGGCTCGTCTGGCCGCCTCCACCGAGATCGGTGCCGGGCTGCTTCTCGCGGTCGGTCTCGTGACCCCGTTGGCAGCCGCTGGTGTGATCGGGATCATGGTCGTGGCGATAGTCGTCGCTCACGCAAAGGTCGGCTTCTTCGTCTTTCTTCCCAACCAGGGGTGGGAGTACTGCGCGACCATCGCTCTCGGATCCCTTGCTGTGGGGGCCATGGGGCCGGGCGGATGGTCGGTCGACAACGCGGTCGACATTTCTTTCTCTGGCTGGTCAGGACTGCTCGTGTCCGGAATCGTCGGCGTTGGCGGTGCGCTCCTGCAACTCGCCGTCAGCTATCGACCGACGCCTCGCTGATCGATGCGCACCACAATCGTTCGCTACCTGCTCGTCTTCGTCTCGCTCTGTATCGCCGCATTCTGGGTGTGGGCACTCTTCTTCCCTCCCAAGCAGTCGGTGGCCCGTCTCGATGATCGTGCCTGGAGCGCCCGAGCCGAAGCGATCTGCCAGGACGCCAACCGGGCGCGCAACGAGCTGGCCGACGAACGGAGAATCGAGGACGCTGGTCCCAACGCATTGGTCGAGCGAGCGGGTCTCATCGACGAGGCCACCGAAATCCTCGACCGGATGCTTTCGGACGTGACTTCCTCGGCTCCCACCGGCGAAGACGACGGAGAGCTCGTCGACACCTGGATCGGCTACTACCAACAACTCCTTCGGGATCGTCGGGCCTACACGGAGGTCTTGCGAAGTGGTGAGAACCCACCGTTCCCGGAATCGACAATCGACGGTGCACCGATCTCGGAATTCATCAACGACTTCACCGTGGCGAACGAAATGAAGGCTTGTTCTGCTCCAGCCGATCTGGCGGTCTGATCAGGTGACGGACACCCAGCCACCGTCGACGAAGCGACGTACCACCCTGGCTGGAGTGCCAACTGCTACCGAGTAATCGGGTATCGAACCGGTGACGACGCTGTTGGCGCCGATCACGGCGTGCTTGCCGATCGTGGCTCCGGGCAGGATGACCGAGCCGTGCCCGAGCCACGAGCCATCTCCGATCGACACGGCCCGTTCGGGCATCGTCTGGACAGAGATGGGACGACTGATGTCTTCGTATCCGTGGTTCTGATCCGTGATGTAGACGTCGTGTCCGGTCCACACGTCATTGCCGATCGTGATCGAGAAGTGACCGACGATCCCGCTTCCTTTGCCGATCAGACACCGATCCCCGATCGATACCACCGGATCACTGATGCATACCTGTCCGGGAACCATGCCGGCACTCAGTGTGCACATGGGGCCGATCATGGTGTCCTGACCGATCCGGATGTAACGCTCATTGAAGATCGTGTTGGGAGGAAAGCAGATCACGCTTCCTCGTCCGAATCCTCCGAATCGGCGCCCACGAGACGACTGGGGTCCGATGGCGCCCGACTCGACCACGAAGTTCCACAACCGATGAACGATGGGATGGGCCCATCGGGTCAGGGTCCAGTGAAGTTTGGAGCGCTCGGGAGGGGCCAGCGCCGGACCGGAATTCACATGGCGAAACTATCGGCGAGTCATCTGCGACGATGTGGTGTGGTTTCGATTCGCAAGACCTGGCCGACCGATTCATTGCTCGATGTCGGAGGTCTCCGCGTCGGCCACTCCGCCAAATCTTCTGCCCAGTGGCGTTCCGGCACGACGGTCGTCCTGCTCCCCGAGGGAACCCGAGGCGGGGTCGATGTTCGGGGTGGAGCACCGGGTACACGTGAAACCGAATTACTCCGTCCCGAGAACATGATGGATCGAGTTGACGCGATCTGTCTGTCGGGTGGCAGTGCATACGGATTGTCGGCTGCCGATGGGGTCATGCGATATCTCGAATCGGTGGGCACGGGCTTTCCCGTCGGGAAGTCCGACCGATGGGTCGTTCCCATCGTTCCCGCAGCGGTGATCTTCGATCTCGGCCGGGCTGGTCGGTTCAGTCACCGTCCGAACGCGGAGTTCGGTTGGAATGCGGCTCGAACCGCAAGACCATCGGCGTCCGTGCAGGGCGCGATCGGAGCGGGAGTGGGTGCTCGATCGGGAGGTCTGCAGGGAGGCATTGGAAGCGCCTCGCAGGTGATCGACGGAATGACCGTGGCCGCTCTCGCCGTCGTCAATTCGGTCGGAACCGTCATCGACCCGTCGACTGCCCTCCCCTGGTTCACCGAGGGACTCTCGTTGTCAGTCCCTTCGGCGCAAGACAAACGGGTCTTCCGCCGACACTTCGAGAGTTCCATCAGACCTCTGTTGTCGTCAGCGGACTCGTTGAACACCACGATCGGACTCGTGGCCACCGATGTCGACCTCACCAAGGCCGAATGTCAGAAGATGGCTGGTGTCGCTCACGATGGTCTTGCCCGCGCCATTCGACCCGCTCATTCGATGAACGATGGGGACACCATCTTCGCCGTTTCCACTCGTCATCGATCCCTGATCGATCAAAGCGGAGCGATCGACCGTGGTTCGTTCGTCGACACGTCCGCTCGAGCCGCTCGGTTCAACCGCATCCTCGAGGCCGCGGCCAACGTTTTCGCCCGGGCCTGCACACTTGCCGTCGTCCGTGCCGAGGCACAGGGCGAGCTACCGGCCTATCGGGACCTCGTTCCCTCAGCTTTCGCGGGCTACTGAGTCCCAAATCACACGGTCCGAACCCTCCGACGGTGTACCCGACTCGGGTGGTCGCTAGGTTTCCCCATCGTTCCCCCACCGGCGAGGTTCCGATGTCCGTATCCGATCGCAAGAAGGTGACGATTCCCGACCTCGCAACATGGCGGGAGTCGGGTCGCCGCATCTCGATGATCACGGCCTACGACGTGACCTTTGCCCGGCTCGTCGACGAAGCCGGAGTCGACATGATCCTGGTGGGTGATTCCCTTGCCATGGTCGTGAAAGGTGAACGCAACACGATTCCGGTGTCGCTCGACGAAATGGCCTACCACGTGCGTTGTGTCGCCAGGGCTCACACCAAGGCTCTCGTGGTCGGAGATCTTCCCTTCGGCTCGTACCAGTCGAGTCCCGAGCAGGCGGTCGATTCGTCGGTGCAGCTCATGAAGAACGGGGCTGAGTGCGTGAAGCTCGAAGGTGGGACGCACATGTCGGCCACCATCGAAGCCATCACTCGCGTCGACATACCCGTGATCGGTCACATCGGGCTCACACCCCAGAGTTACCACCGCATGGGCGGCCACCGAATTCAAGGTCGACGAAGTGGATTCGAGGCGGGCGGTCGTGAGCGTCTGCTCGAGGACGCCCACGCCGTCGAACAATCGGGTGCTTCGGCCGTCGTGGTCGAAGGCGTACCCCTCGATCTCGCCGCTGAAATCACGCAGAAACTCAGTATTCCGACCATCGGAATCGGTGCCGGCCCCCATTGCTCGGGCCAGGTTCTGGTCCTTCACGACGTCCTCGGGTTGTGCGATTCGCAGTACAAGTTCGCCAAGCAATACGCGCATCTGCGCTCGACCGTCGTGGAGGCCACCAAAGCTTTCGTCGACGAAGTCGGTCAGGGAACCTGGCCGGATCTCGATCACTCCTTTCAATGATCGTCGTTCGAACCGCTGACGAACTCGCGCGAATCGTCGCCACAACTCCACGTCCAATCGGGTTCGTTCCGACGATGGGAGCTCTTCACTCAGGTCACGCCTCACTCCTGGGTCGGGCACGAGCGGAATGTGAAGCCGTCGTGGCGAGCATCTTCGTCAACGCTTTGCAGTTCGAACGTTCCGATGATCTGGCCAAGTATCCAAGGACCCTGGAGAGCGATCTCGAGCTCTGTCGATCCGAAGGGGTCGACATCGTCTACTGCCCGGATCAGACGACGATGTATCCCGATGGTTTCTCGACCGTCGTCACGGTCGGACGTCTCGCTCGAATCCTGGAGGGCGCCGATCGTCCAG
>JBEGQB010000140.1:0-5285 GCA_041181165.1 Actinomycetota bacterium | reverse complement strand
CTCATGGCCAAAGACGGAGCCGAAGGCGTTTTTGCCGTGGCGTTACCCGACGGGAGAGCGGTTGCTCTGAAGGTTGCCGATGGCGCCAATCGGGCTCGGCCGCCGATCATGAAGGCGGCTCTCACTGCGCTCGGCATCGACCTTTCGAAGGTTGACGAGCGGGCCTTCGAGGCAGCGATTCTCGGGCATGGTCAGCGGGTCGGAGAAGTGCGTATCGTCGGGGACCTGGCGGCACTGGTTCGCTGAGGGGGAGAGTTATGGCTGGCATTCCATTCGTCGGACCCATCGATCCCTTGGAATACGCGACCGTGAGTCAGGTCAGCCCACTCGTCCAACGCGTGATCGCTCGCAATCCATCGAAGTTCACCTTCACTGGTACGGGCACCTATCTCGTGGGTGATGGTCACGACGTCGCGGTGATCGATCCGGGCCCCGATCTCCCCGAACACCGGACGGCGCTCACCAGAGCTCTCGAAGGTCGCGAGGTGAAGGCAATCGTCGTGACGCACTGCCACAGCGACCATGTCGGCCTGGTGTCGTGGTTGAAATCGGAGACCGGTGCGCCCACCGTTGCGTGGCGACCGCATGGCAGCGTCGGCGTGATCGACAACGACGACGACATGAAAGTCATGGCGTCCCTGGCCCCACCGCCGAAGTCCGCCGAGGAGATCGAGAAGGAACGAGAGATCGCCCGAGCGGCCGGGCTCGATCCGGACGACCCCGAGATGCGCGAGACCGTCGATACCGACTTCGAACCCGATCATCGGATGGAGGACGGAGATCTCGTCGCGTCGGGTCGGGGTTGGACCCTGCGCGCCGTACACACTCCAGGTCATACGTCCAATCACATGTGCGTCGAACTCGTGGAGGAACGAGCGCTCTTCACCGGTGACCACGTCATGGGGTGGAGCACGACGGTGGTTTCTCCACCGGACGGCGACATGCGTGACTACCTCGCATCCCTCGACAAGGTCCGTCGGCGCAATGACGTCGTCTTGTGGCCGACGCATGGTTCACCGGTCACCGATCCGAAACCGTTCCTCGATGCCTATTACGAACACCGTCTTTCACGGGAGAGTCAGGTGCTCGAGGCGGTCCGTAACGGTCTCGACACCGTGGCCCCGATGGTGCGCCACATGTACGCCGCCGTCGTCCCCGAACTTCACGTCCCCGCAGCGCGCAGTGTGCTGGCTCACCTGACTCAGCTGGTGGAGGATGGTCGACTTCTCATCGACGGTGGTGGACCGGCGCGACTCTCGGGCACGTACCGCCTGCCTTCTCGCTGACACCGACTCACTAAGGTGACGCCCATGAAAGTTCTGCGCACCCCCGATCATTGCTTCGCGGGGTTGCCCGACTGGCCGTACGAACCGACCTACACCGAGATCGCCGCACACGACGGCACAAGTCTGCGCGTGCATCACGTCGACACCGGCCCCGACGACGCACGCGAAACCGTGTTGTGCATGCACGGGGAACCGACGTGGTCCTTCCTCTATCGCAAGATGATTCCTGTCTTCGAGAACGCCGGACATCGGGTGATCGCCCCCGACCTCGTCGGCTTCGGACGAAGTGACAAGCCGAGTGAGCTCTCCGATTACACGTACGAACGTCACGTCGACTGGATGAGCCAGTGGCTGGTGAAGAACAACCTGCGCAATCTCACGCTCATCTGTCAGGACTGGGGATCGCTGATCGGTCTTCGGCTGGCCACCGCATTTCCGCAGCGTTTCGCGCGCATCGTGCTCGCCAATGGTGGTTTGCCGACCGGTGACCCCCCACCGAACGAGGCATTCTTGAAGTGGCGCGAGTTCAGCCAGACGGTGCCGGTTTTCACGACGGCCAGGATCATCGAAGGCGGATGCGCCTCCAAGCCGCTTGCCCCCGAAGTTCTCGCTGCGTACGACGCGCCGTACCCGAGCGAAGAGTTCAAAGCCGGTGCACGAATCTTTCCCACATTGGTACCGGCGAGCCTCGAAGATCCCTCGAGCAAAGCCAACCTTCGGGCTTGGGATGTTCTCCGAGACTGGAACAAACCTTTCGTGACGATGTTCAGTGACTCCGATCCCGTCACCAAGAACGGCGAGTGGGCTTTCCGCAAAGCAGTCCCCGGATGCGAAGGCATGCCCCACACCACGATCGCCGGTGCTGGTCATTTCCTGCAGGAGGACAAAGGTGTCGAGTTGGCGACGGCGGTCAACTCGTTCATTGCGCGCCACCACTGATCTGCAAGTCAGCAGGTCGCCAAAACTCTCTGCAGAGCGTTGTACTCCGCTTGATCGACCGCAAGGTTCCAGGCCTTCTTGACACGGATCCAGTCGTTCACGTAGGTGCACTTGTACGCAGTGCGGCTCGGCAACCATTCCGCTGGGTCTTGTTCACCCTTCGATCGGTTGCTCGACGCCGACACCGCGATGAGAGAGAAGGCGTTGTCGAGATCGTTGGCGAACGCCTGACGTCGATCGGCGGTCCATGTGTTCGCACCTGAGTCCCACGCTTCTTTGAGTGCCACCACATGGTCGATGTCGAAGGTGGAGGCATCGGTCGTCTCGACACCGTCGTACGCCGAGAACCATTTGCCTCCGGTCAGCGAACAGCCGGATCCGACGGTGACCGGTGTGACCGACTCGGCGATGAGTACCTCGCGGCGAGTGTCGCATCCATCACGGTCGGCGTCGATCCAGTGCTTGAAGAGATCACGGTCGTAGCCGGTGGGTTGTTCGGCGGCGATCGTGAGACCAGAAAGCGGATTGCTGGTCACCGTCGTGGTGGTCGAGGGCGCGGTCGTGGTGGTCGATGTGGAAGACGTGCATGTTGTGCCACGTGCCGAGTCGGTGCTGAGGGCCGCTGTTCCCCCGAGGACGAGCGTCGACGAAGCGGCCCGTAGTCGACTGGCAACAGCAGCCGGCGCGCAGATTTGACCGGTGAGAATGAGGGGCCGGCTCGACGTGACGAGCCGGGTGCCACCGAGTGCATCGGGCCAGTTCTCGCCGGACGCAACGACGACATTGGATGACGCGGCCTGACTGGCGTTCGACATCGTGTACGCGTCTCCGGTGTAGGTGCGCTTCGTGGACCCCGACACGGTGACGGATCCGAGTGCGGATTGCCCGTCCACGACATGGAGCGTCAACCCACTCGACGACTTGATGCGATCGATCTCGCGAATCTGATCGATCGACAAAGCCGTGGAAGGTGCCACCAGCATGAACGCTCCTCGGGTGCGCCTCGATCCGGCGGCGGCGATCAATTGATCGGTGTACGAAGTACCGGACGCGACCCAGAGATCACGTACTGATGCCGCCGGCACCGAAGCGGTGCTCACTGCCACCGAGGTGGCATATCGATTCGACCCCGAGATTCGCTCGACCGTCTTGCCGAGGCCTCGGATCTCGGCCAGGAGCGCTTCGGAGATCGCGGTTGTTCCACCGATCGCGTAGACCCTGGTGACCCATGCTTGGTTGATGATGTTGCGACTGGCGGTTGGTAGCGAAGTCGATCGGGTCAGAACGATCACAGCGTCCCCTGGCCACCCGCCGGCCGTGACGGCATCGGGGAAGTTCTCTCCGGTCGTGAGAAGAACCGTCGATCCGGCTCGGTTCTCATCTTTCACCTTCTGCGCAACGGCGGCGGCTGTTTCGTAGCGGTCGTTGCCTCCGAGTCGTTCCGTCGATGCCGCACTCGCGCGGTTGGCGAGATGGATCACGGCCACGAACAGGATCCATGCGATGAACGTGGCACGCCGGCGGATCATGGTCCGACCGTAAGTTCGAGAACCGGGAGCCGGCAACGGTAAGTCACACCGATTTGGGCCGATGTTTGGTGAGCCGCCTCAATTGGGAGGCAACGTACGGTCGAGCGCGTCGCATTCCACCCCGTTCCTCGTATGCGGCCTGCAGCCGAAGGAGAGCCGCCACGACGACCTCACGGTTCGGCTCCCAACCACGACGTTCACATTCCTCGATCCATTCCGCCGGCGTGAGGTGGCCGCGCTGACCATTGCAGCGTCGGCAGGCGGCGATCTCGTTTTCGATCACGCTCGGGCCACCCTTGATTCGGGGTACGAGATGTTCGGTCGTGGCTTCGACGAGCCCGACTTCGAGTTCCCGGCGACACCAGACGCAGGCTGAACCGTCGCGCGCGAGGATGACGATCATTCGCTCGCGCCGATTGAGTTCGCGACTGCCCACGGCAAGATCTCACCAGATTCGAACGGTCGCCGCACTTCGGAGCTCCGGGCGGAAGAATGTCGGTGTGTCCAGCGGTCGTTTCGCTCCGTCGCCCACCGGGACCCTCCACGTCGGCAACTTGCGTACGGCGCTCATCGCCTGGATCGCGGCGCGCTCCTCCGGAAGGGACTTCACGGTGCGGATCGAGGATCTCGATCGGGCCAACAGCAGTGTTCTTCATGAAAGGTCGCAACTTCGTGATCTTCGGGCACTCGGACTGGAATTCTCCAACGACGTGGTTCGCCAGAGTGAACGGTTCGCGGCGTACGAGAAGGCCATCTCTCACCTCACCAATCACGGTCTCACGTATCCGTGTTATTGCACTCGCCGGGAAATTCGGGAGTCGGCCAGTGCACCGCACGGCGATCTTCCCGAAGGCGCCTATCCAGGAACCTGCCGAAATCTTTCCCTTGCCGAACGGAGAGTTCGAGAGGATGCTGGTCGCCCGCCGGCGATCCGGCTTCGCACGAGCGGGGAGCGCTATCACTTCCGTGACTTGTTGGTCGGAGAAGTGGAGGGCGGCGTGGACGACGTCGTCCTGCGACGCAACGATGGTGTGCCGGCGTACAACCTCGCCGTCGTCGTGGATGATGCGTGGCAGGGAATCGACCAAGTCGTCCGTGGCGACGACCTTCTCATGTCCACCCCGCGGCAGATGCACCTGCAAAGGCTTCTCGGATTGCCTCATCCGGAATACGGCCACGTACCACTGGTGCTCGGTCACGATGGGGAGAGGCTGGCCAAGAGACACGGAGCGGTGACTCTCGAGGATCTCTCCGAGATGAGTGAAGACGCTGCTGCGGTGAGAACTGAATTGTTGGCGAGTCTCGGACTGTCGACTGATCCGGTCGAAGCGGCGCGAGGTTTCGACTGGGAGACCATCCCACGTTCGCCGTGGATGATCCCATCACGCTGGCAGACTCGGAATCCATGAACACCCCCGACGATCTCGCACGCGTTCTCGCCTATGAGGGGGCCATCGATTCGGCCGCCGGTATCCGTGAAGTCGGTCCCGAGCTGTTGGTGGTTCCTTTCTGGACTCCGGAGATGTGCGCG
>JBEGQB010000139.1:0-5366 GCA_041181165.1 Actinomycetota bacterium | reverse complement strand
CGCATCAAACTCTCGACCGATCAACCGATGCGTGCGTTGTGGGAAACCATCGGCACCGCCGGCAAACCGCCGCGCGACGAGAGTTACAACTTCGCCGCCTATGCGATCATCCTTCTCGTACTCGCCTGGATCGTCATCCCCTTCGTGGTCTGGCTGGCCGTCGCCGCCTAACGATCAGGATCCAATTCCTCGAAGCGATCGACATTGCGCAGCGCCGGGAAGAACACCGAATACAGAGCGACGATTCCGAGTGTGGCCACGCCGCCGCCGATCACCGCCGTCTGGGTACCGAAGGCCTGAGCCGCCACCCCGCTCTCGAAAGCTCCGAGTTCGTTGCTCGCACCGATGAAGACGTTCTCCACGGCCATGACCCGGCCACGCTTGTCATCGGGTGTCACGAGTGGAACGAGGGTTCCCCGGATGTAGACGCTGATCATGTCGGCTCCCGACAAGATCACGAGGGCGACGAATGCCAGCACATAACTGGTGGTCACTCCGAGCACCACCGTTGCCGAACCGAAGATGCCTACCACGAGCAGAAGTGTCCGACCCACACGACGAGTGACCGGCTTGGACGCGAGCACGAGCGCCATGACGGCGGCACCGATACCCGGTGCCGCACGCAACCATCCGTACGCGATGTCGCCCACACCGAGACGGTCCTCGGCGATGGCCGGCAGCAAGGCGACCGCTCCACCGAAGAGCACTGCGAAGAGATCGAGAGAGATCGCGGCGAGGAGAATCGGTGTGCGGCGAATGAACCGCAAGCCCTCGAATGCCGAATGGAGCGAGACCTTGTCGTCCGGACCCGGAGGTTCCGGCTCCCGCAGAAATCGCACGCGCGAGAGTTGCAACAGCCCGAATCCCATCAGACCGGCGGCAACGAAGTACGCCAGGCCCGGTGCGACGGCGTACAGGAACCCACCGAGGGCCGGACCGACGATGGCGGCGGCCGTCCAAGTCGCCGAGTACAGCGCGATCAACCGCGGCAAGGTGCCGTCGGGCGCGACCATGGGCGGTATCGAACGGATGGCCGGCGCCGAGAAAGCGCGCGCCGCGCCGAACACAACTGCGATGACGAAAAGTGGCCACACCGCAGTCGGCTCACCCAATGCGTAGATCGCGAGCACGATCGCGCACAGGGTTTCGGCGGCGATCGCTAGTGACCCGATGACGCGTCGGTTGAACCGGTCGGCCACCGAGCCCGTCACCAAGACCAGCAGAGCGGCGGGCAGGAATTCGGCCAGACCCAGAAGGCCGATGTCGAGTTCTCGCCCCGTGATGTCGTACACCTGCTTGCCCAGAATCGTCGCCTGGAGCATCACCCCGGCCGAGGTCGCGACACTCGAGCCGAGCAGGTTGCGAACCGGTGCGAATCGCACGAGCGCACGGCTGGTCGGATACACGACGGAGGTGGACTCCGCACCTTCGTTGGGCACGGACCACCACGCTAGTCAGCCGCTTGCGTCGCCACTGCACGAGTTCTGCTATCACGGAGTCATGTCGTCAGTCGCCAAGGACACCCGCTGGCTCGATGCCACCGCACAAGCCGAACTCGTCACCAAGGGTGAGGTCAGCCCCCGCGAACTCGTGGAGGCCGCCATCGAGCGGATCGAGGAACTCGACCCCGCCCTCAACGCTCTCACGTACCGTTGGTTCGACGCCGGGCGAACACTCGCCGATGACCCCGCCCTTCCCAACGGTCCGTTCCGCGGTGTTCCGTTCCTGTTGAAGGACCTCCACGCCACCGAAGCCGGCCGTCCCATCAGCCATGGTTGCAAAGCGTTCAAAGCCGCGAACTATGTGGCGCCAGCCGACACCGAACTCGTGGCGCGATACAAGCGCGCCGGACTCATCACACTCGGTCGTACCAACAGCCCCGAACTCGGCAGTGTGCCGGTGACCGAACCCGAAGCCTGGGGTCCGACGCGCAACCCATGGGACACCAGCCGCACGAGCGGTGGTTCGAGCGGTGGCGCAGCGGCGGCGGTGGCGGCCGGCATGGTGCCCATCGCGCATGCAAGCGACGGTGGAGGTTCGATCCGAATTCCGGCGAGTTGCTGCGGACTCGTCGGCCTGAAGCCGTCGCAGGGACGCATCACCATGGCGCCATTTCGCGACGAGAGCAACCTCGGAGTCGAACACTGCGTGAGCCGCAGCGTTCGCGACACCGCCCGCCTTCTCGACGCGACACACGGACCGGGTATCGGCGACGTCGTGATCGCCCCGGCACCTTCACGTCCGTACGTACAGGAAGTTGGCGCCGAACCCGGGCGCCTTCGCATCGGCTTTCTCGACCACAGTCCACGTGGTTTCGCCATCCATCAAGAATGCGTGACGGGCGTGCACAACACGGCGCGCCTCCTCGAGTCACTCGGACATCACGTGGAAGCCGCTTGGCCGGCGGTGTTGGCCGACCAGAGTCAGGGCAGGTCGTTCAGCGCGCTCTGGAGCACCAACATGGGCATGTCGTTGCGTCGCTTCGCCGAAACTCTCGGACGAGAGATCGACGAGCACGATGTCGAGGCGATGAATTGGGCGCAGGCGAAGTTCGCCGAAAGCGTGTCGGGGGTCGACTACGCAGCTGCCATCGCCGCCTCGGTGAGCTTCCGTCGCGCCGTGCAGTCGTGGTGGGCCGAAGGTTGGGATCTCCTCCTCACCCCCACTCTGGCCGAACCGCCTTTGCCGATCGGCACGATCGTCAACGACGCCGACCGACCGATGACGCCACTCGCGCGCTCGGGCGAGTGGGTGACCTTCACCGGCCAGTTCAACATGAGTGGTCAGCCGGCCATCAGCCTGCCTCTGCACCGAACGGCGGCCGGACTTCCCGTGGGCATGCAACTCGTGGCGGCCTACGGACGTGAAGACATCCTGATCCGTGTGGCGTCACAGCTCGAGGCCGCGACGCCCTGGGCGCAGCTCACTCCCTGAGCGAACGCTCACCGACCACGGCGCCGATGTCGATGGTGCCGTAGATGTGAGGGAAGTCGTCGGGGGCGCCATCGAGTCGCTCCACCACGACCGACGAGGAGAGAAGCGACTCGTCGATCTCGAGCAACACCAGTTCGTCGTCGTTCAGGTCCGAATAGAAGCGCTCGCGCACGCCGCGCCATTGGTGCTCGAAACTGCAGTGCGTGTAGCCGACATCGGAAACCAGCGCTCCGCGCGTCGACCATTCATATCGACCACTCTTCCGGGCGATGTCCCAGTCGCGACGCAGAGCGAGATGGAGGATCAACGTGCGGTCCAGCCGCCGTCCACCGTGACGGTCTGACCGGTCATGAACGAACAGGCATCGGAGGCCAGAAGAAGAAGCGCTCCGTCGAGCTCGTGCAGTTCACCGAGTCGAGGAATCGGCGACATCTGACGCACGTAGTCCATGCTGGCTTCTTCGTTCATGGCGACCGTCATCTCGGATGGGAACCAACCCGGGCACAAAGCGTTCACGCGGATGTTCTTGCGCGCCCACTGGAGCCCGAGTTCACGGGTCAGGTTGATGACCGCGCCCTTCGATGCGCAATAGTGCGCCTGCTTCACCGGTGCCGCCCCGACCATGCCGAACATCGAGCCGATGTTGACGATGTTGCCGCCGCCGCGGGCGATCATGTGCGGTGCCACGAGCTTCGACAGGTGCCAGATGGCAGTGACGTTGACTTCCATGGTGTCACGGAAGGTCTCGAGATCTTCGTTCTCGATGGCGACCTTGTGGCCGATGCCGGCGTTGTTCACGAGTACGGCCGGCACGCCGACTTCGTCGAGGGTTCGGGCGATCAGAATTTCGCGATCCGCGGCCACACCGATGTCGGCCGCGATGGGCAGAGAGCCCGTAAGTTCGGCAGCGAGTTCTTCCAGGCGGTCGAGGCGCCGAGCGGTGATCACCACTCGCGCACCGGCCCCATGCAAGACACGCGCGAAATGGGCGCCGAGCCCAGATGATGCTCCGGTGACGATGGCCACGCGACCATCGAGCCGGAAGACGCGGGTCGGGTCGGCGACCGACGAGTTCTCTGATGCAGCCATACCCCGCAGGCTACGAGCGTGTGCCACGATGACCGCATGACATCACATCACGTCGTCCTCGTGCATGGTGCTTGGCACGGAGCCTGGTGCTGGGCTGCGCTTCAGGCCGAACTCGAGAATCGGGGCATCGCCTCGCTCGCCGTGGATCTCCCCGGACACGGCGCATCCACCGATTCGTTCACCGACCTCCATGGCGATGCGCTTGCCGTGGTCGGGGTTCTCGACCGTCTGGCCACGCGCGGTATCCATGATCCGGTGCTCGTGGGCCACAGTTACGGCGGAGCCGTGATCACCGAGGCGGCCGCTCGTTTCGATGCGGTGAGCCATCTCGTCTACGTGGCCGCCTTCGCTCTCGACCAAGGAGAGTCCGTCATCTCGGCCATGGGTTCGTTCGGCCGAGTCAGCAACGCGCTCGATTCCGCGGTTCGCCAGCACGAGGACGGCACATCGACCATCGATCCGGTGGGAGCGCGTGAAGCGTTCTACGGGATGTGCGACGCCGCAGTCGTGGATGCCGCCGTGGCGCGACTCTGCCCGCAACCGGCGGCCACCGTGATGCAGCCGATCACGTCGAATCCACGAGAGCGGATTCCCTCCACCTACGTGATCTGCGAGCGCGATCGCGCCGTGGCCGTCGAACACCAGCGGATCATGGCGGCGCGCTGCGCCACATCGGTATCCCTCGACACCGATCACTCCCCGTTCGCCTCGATGGTTCCCGAGACCGCCGAGATCATCGAACGTTTGGCCAGGCTCACTTCATGAAGATCCGCATCGGCTACGGATTCGGTGTTCGCACCACCCTCAACGACGAAGGGTTCGCCACCGTCGTCGATGCACTGGAATACCTGCGATTCGACAGCCTGTGGCTCAGCGAACGAATCGGTGGCGAGGCGCCCGATCCCCTGGTGGCCATGTCGTTCGCCGCCGGACGCACGTCTCGACTCAAGTTCGGCATGAGCGTGATGGTTCTGCCGGGTCGCAATCCCGTCGTGTTGGCCAAAGAGTTGGCAACACTCGATCGGTTGTCGAACGGACGCCTGCTACCTGCATTCGGTCTCGGTGTGGCCGACCCGCAAGAACAGCAGGCCTTCGGCGTCGCGCGCGAGGAGCGAGCCAAGCGTTTCGACGAGGCGCTCACGGTACTGCGCAAATGTTGGATGGACGAGTCGGTCACGCACCACGGAACCTTCTTCCACTACGACAACCTTCGAGTTCTCCCCAAACCGAAGCAGACGCCGCCCGAGGTCTGGCTCGGTGGCATCGCACCGAGTGAGTTGAAGCGTGTTGGCCGACTCGCCGACGGTTGGTTGCCGAGCTTCGTCTCGCCCGACGACGTCGCT
>JBEGQB010000138.1:0-5368 GCA_041181165.1 Actinomycetota bacterium | reverse complement strand
CGCCGACGAAGTTCGCTCCCGCCAGCACCGCGAAGAGAACCCCGATGACCGCGGTCGACTGATCGAGCCGACGTTCGAGATACGAGACCGATGGTCCGAGCAACGAGAGCGTGACCCCCATGACGAGGGTCGTCGCCAAATAGGGAAAGACGGGGCGGGAGGACTCCGGGTTCAGGGCAGGCTCACCACCGTCACGGTTCCCGTCGAACCGTCCACGGTGATGGTCGCGCCGTCAGGAATGCGATCGGTTGCATCCTTCACACTGACGACGCATGGAATTCCGAGTTCGCGGCTCACGATGATGGCATGGCTCACGAGCGCGCCGACGTTCACGACCACTGCACCAGCCGGCACGAACAACGGCGTCCACGCCGGATCGGTGAGCGGTGCAACGAGAACTTCCCCGGGCTCCAGCGCCAAAGGGTCGGCCGGATCGAGAATGACTCGCGCCCGACCCGTGTAAGCCCCCGGCGCACCGGGCATACCGGTCAGGACTTCGCCAGCAGTGACCTTGGTCGCGTGCGAATCGCCCTTCTTGGCCCATTTCGAAAGCGGTTGTACCGATGCGTTCAAGATGAAGGGGGGATCGAGTTCGAAGAGTTCGAGATACTGGCGTTCGCGTTGCGCGAGACGAGCCCGGAACTCATCGGGTTGAGTTGCGAACGCATCGAGTTCGTCGGCGAGCAGCATGCAGATCTGTGACGACGTGTACCCGGTTCGTGCCGCCAGCGCAAAGGCGGCCATGCGCGCCTCGTGTACGACCTTGATGATGTTGGTCTTGGCGCGCTCGCGTCCGGCCAGATACAGGTGGGCCGAACGAAGTCCCATTTCGAACTGAGCGAGGACCTCGGGCTGGTCCGCCAGAGCGGCACGCACCTTGGCTTCGGCCGCCTTTCGCAGTTCGGCGTTCTTCTGATTGCGCAACATCGGACTCTCCGAATCCGGTGCCGCCCGCATGGCGTCGATGAGCGAGGTGACGAGTGACGGTTTGGTCTCCCACGTGTCGGAGCGGATGTCCCATTCGTTCGGTCCACGACTTCCGAACTCACGGATGAACGCTTCGAAACCTTCGCGGTATTCCTTCGAATCCTTCGCGAGACGCGACAATTTCCACATGGCGTTGCTCGGCGCGGCCGAGTCGACGTCGCCGATGCTCGTGATCAAGGTGAGCACCAGACCCGGATCGCCGAGTGCGGCGGCGATGGCGCCGAGAGCACCCGGGCCGATGGAAGTTCCGGCGGTCATGTCGAGGTGGTGTTCGAACATCCGACGGAAAAGCGCGGTGAAGGAGGTCAACCGGCGCACCAGCGCGGCTTCATCGAGGTTCGAGAGATCCGGACGCGACTCGCGCGACGTATTCGCGTCCCGTTGGTCCTCGCGAAGTTGCGGCAGATCCGCCGCCGTCATCACACGACCCATCCAGTCGGCCAACTTCGCAGTATTGGACGGGCTGTCGTGCCATGGCTCGGCGATGTACGGGGGAACATCGGGGTGCGTGCCGAAATAAGTCGCATCGATCATCTCGGGCGCGAGGCCAGGGCCGCGGGCGCCGAAGAGTCGGGCCATCGACGCGTTGATGTACAAGTAGCCACCGAACAAGCCCACGACCTCCGGACGACGACCGTCGATCTCATGGTCGTCCACGGTGCCGGCGCCGATCTGGCTGTCCCGCCAACCCATGAGCACACCCGGCTCCCACACGACGGTCCAACAGAGTGGGCTGCACGGGTCGGGCAGCACCTCTCCCGCGTTGGCCCGGGTGTACACCGGGAATCTCTGACTCGGATCCCAGTCGGTGATCCAGCGGTCGCCCATTTGGCCATCGGCCATGTTTTCCCCCGATCGCTTCCACGATCCCCCGTCGGATCGATTCCTTTGGACATTAGTCACCTCGCTCTCCTGCGCTCCGACAGGAAATGGGCGACGACCACCGGCAGACTTCGCCCATGGCCAGCACCTGCGACGACCGCCAGTGGGGTGCGTTCACCGCCGAAGGCCCCTGGGTTCTCGATCGATCGCACATTCGTTGGGCCCCTCTTGCGCCCGAATTGAGAGCCGAGGCTCGGGCCGAGGTTCCCCGACTCACCAGACCGTCACGCATTCCGCCCGGACCGCGTGTCTTGACGGTCGCCGGCAACATCGCTGGTGCACTTGCACCATGGTTCGTCCGCAAACGTCGGGGTCGATACTCCGACCCGACCGAGAGTCGTGCCGATCTGTCGCTACGACTTCGTCGAGCCGTCGAGGTCCTGGGGCCGACCTACATCAAACTCGGACAGATCATTTCGTCGGGAGAAGGATTGTTCCCGAGCGAGCTCGTCGAGCAGTTTAAGTTGTGCCGCGATCAGGTTCCTGCCGAACCGTTCACCACCGTCCGCCTGACGGTCGAGCAGGATCTTGGCGCTCGCCTCGAGGACGTCTTCGAATGGTTCGACGAGAAGGCTCTCGCGGCAGCATCGATCGCCCAGGTGCACGCGGCGCGTCTGCGAACCGGCGAGAACGTCGTCGTCAAGGTTCAGCGACCGAGGGTGGCGGACCTGGTTCGCAAGGACCTGCGCGTGATGAGCTACATCGCCCCGCATCTCGTCGGACGCATTCCGATCGCCGCCCTGGCCAATCCCCCGGCCCTCGTCGAACTCTTCGCCGAGACGATCGTCGAAGAACTCGACTTCCGAATCGAAGCCGCGAACATGATCGACGTCGCGGCGATGCTCCATGATCTCGGCCAGGACGGTTACGTCGTCCCTCGTCCACATCCCACGCTCGTGACGCGACGCGTTCTCGTCATGGAGCGCATCTCGGGATTCAATTTCGACGACGTCGCCGGCATGAAGGACGCCGGGATCGACACCGAGAACGTGATCCGTACCGGGATGATCGCCTTCATGGAAGGGGCCATGGTGCACGGCGTCTTCCACGGTGATCTCCACGGTGGCAACTTGTTCGTCCTCGCCGATGGTCGAACGGCCCTGCTCGACTTCGGCATCGTGGCCCGACTCTCGCACGAACGGCGTCTGGCTTTCCTTCGCTTGATGTTGTCGGCCACGACCAACGACGTGAAGGGCCAGATGGCTGCGTTGCGCGATCTCGGCGCGCTGCCACTCGACACCGATCTCGACGCCGTGATCAAGGATCTCCGACTCGATCAAGCGCCGATCGACCCGACGACCCTGACCGGTGAGCAAATGGTCGCCGAAGTGCAGCGCGTGGTGAAAGCCCTTCTCGGCTACGGCGCCCGCCTTCCCAAGGAACTCATGTTGTACGTGAAGAACATGGTGTTCCTCGACGGAGCCATCGCCCGACTGACGCCGGAACTCGACATCCTCGCCGAGGTCGCCAACATCTCTCTTCTCTTCGCCACTCGCCATGGCGAACGTCTCGGTCGCGAACTCGGGGTCGACGCGTCGGCGGTCGAATTCGACCTCACCGGAGTGAAGGCTTCGCTCGGGCTCGAGGCCGATGTGAACGGATTGACCTACAAGGAGTTGCAGGCCCGGCGCGACCTGATCCAACGACGGATGCGCGAACACGTCGGACGCTGAGACCGCCGGCAACCTTCATCGGCTAATTTCTCTCGGGTTATGCGCCTCGTCGTCGCCCGTTGCCGCGTGGAGTACACCGGCCGCTTGGACGCCCAGTTGCCGGAGGCCACCCGACTCGTGATGGTCAAGGCTGACGGCTGTGTGGCGATCCACAGCGACGGCGGCGCCTACAAGCCGCTCAACTGGATGAACTCGCCGAACACCATCGTGGAAGCCGATGGGGTCTGGACGGTGACCAATCCCAAAGGCGAGACACTGACCATCTTCTTCCACGAGGTGATCTCCGACTCGGCCCACGACCTCGGTGAAGACCCCGGACTCGTGAAGGACGGCGTCGAGGCGCATTTGCAAGAACTTCTCGCCGCCATCCCCGATGCCATCGAACACGGCCTGACTCTCGTGCGACGCGAATGGCCCACCTCCATCGGCCCGGTCGACCTGATGTGTCGCGATGCCAACGGCGACTACGTGGCCGTCGAGATCAAACGCCGCGGAGAAATCGACGGCGTGGAGCAGTTGGCGCGTTACCTCGAGGTTCTACGACCCGACACCACTCTCAAGAATCTGCGGGGAACGTTCGTGGCCCAGAGCATCAAGCCCCAAGCCAAGACGATCGCCGAGGCGCGTGGCATCGTCTGCGTGGAGGTCGACTACGACGACCTTCGGGGACGTCGGCCCGAAGAGCTGCGCCTGTTCTGAGGCCGAACACCCGGCACGGACCGGATCGCCCGCTCGGTTCAGGAATAGCGGACGAGACCCTGGTCGATCACGACGCGATCACCGACCGACGTCGTGAACACCGCTTCTCCCGCTGAGGTCTTCCAGATTCGAACGGTGAGCGCGTCACCCGGCAGAACCGGGGACGAAAAACGACCTTCGATGTGCTTGAACTTCGTGACGTCGTTGTTGCAGAGCGCCTTCAACAGAGCACGACCCGTGAATCCGTAGGTACAGAGCCCGTGCAGAATCGGCCGATCGAATCCGCCAAGTGCTGCGAACGACGGGTCGGTGTGCAGCGGATTGCGATCGCCCGACAACCGATACACGAACGCTTGATCAGGGAGGGTCTGAAGTGTGACCTCGTGATCGGGGGACTTGGCCGGAGGTTCGTTCTGCGGGCCCGAGGGACCGCGATCTCCGCCCCATCCGCCTTCACCGCGAATGAACACCGACGAGCGTGTCGTCCACAGCGGCTCACCACTGGCCAACTTCACCTCGGCTTCGGTGACGACGACAGCCGCTTTGCCCTTGTCGTACATCGCCACGACTTTGTCCTGAGTGGTGGCCTGCGCCTCGACGGGAATCGGGCGATGAAGGGTGATCGCCTGCGATCCGTGCACGAGCATCGCCCAGTTGAAACTGCCGATCTCACCCATTGCGCTCTTGCCCGCCGAGGCCGTCCCCGAGCCGGCGACGACGGCGAAGGTCGGGAACACGACTTGCTCGACTCCCTTGGTGTTCTCGGTGGAGAAGGAAAGGTCGTCGGCTCCGGCGCCGATCCCTACGGCGTAGAGCAACGCATCCTTCGAATTCCACGACATCGTGCGGACGTCACCGACGGCTCCGACTGAGGCTGGGTTAAGAGGCACTGTCTCTCCTTTGTTCTTTGGGTTCGTTGGGCTGTTGTAGAGATTCTGTTGTCGCGTGGTTCAGTTGAACGCGTGTCGGGCGAAGGACCGGGTGCGACGACCGATCACTTGGGCTGGGGCCAGCCTCCGGGCTCGCCATTCATTCCCGAATTCTTGCGGGCCTTCGACACGAGGTCGGCAACGATCGGTCCGAGCTTGGTCGGATCGTCAACGGGGGCCACGCGCGGGCCGCGCACC